>JAFEGV010000012.1 GCA_018239665.1 Verrucomicrobiota bacterium
TAGTACGCAGACGAATGTAATTTTCCTTCCTCATTTTTGTCCAGGAGGGAGTTGCAAAACTGCTTTGCCCGAAAAAATTGATGATTTTGAGACTGTTTGCGAGTGGCTGCGGATACACGAGAAGGTCCTGCGGACCTTCGCAGTGAGGAGCAGGTGAAGCGGCCTTGGCCGCGAACTGGGCTGTGAGGAGCAGGTGAAGCGGCCTTGGCCGCGAACTGGGCTGTGAGGAGCAGGTGAAGCGGCCTTGGGCACGAGCTGGGTAGCTGCCATGGGCCATAAATACTTAGGAAAAATTTATTGATTGATTGGAAAAAAAAATAACAGGAGAGGCGGATGACCCGGATCTTCCGCAATCCTGTTATTTTTTCTGGCAGGTCCAATTTTCACTTCACAGGACAGCCGCCGCCCGAACGCCGAGGCGTTGTTGTAGCTGGCGAACCGCCGGGCACTTGCATATTGTTGCTTTGCATATATCTCTGCATCGCCTGATCTGCCGTCAGCAAGTTTCCGGTGGCATCCGGCTGATAGGTCATCGCCATCACTTTCTGTCTTTGATCCGAGGTCAGCTGGGTGCAGAATGCGGACTTGAGATTCATATCTGTAAATTGACCGGCAAACGTCATCTGATCAGCCGTTAAGTGCGTGCAATCTACCGGCGCCTGAGATGGGTTGGGCTGGATCACTTGCGTCTGAGGAGCTTGAGAAGGTTGTTGAGTGGTCGACTGGTCCGTTTGGGCTTGCGATGTTGTTTTCGGCGCTGCATATGCAGAACCGCATAGTGTAGCAATAAATGCAGTTGCTACACAAAAAGCTTGTTTATTCATATTCCGATCTCCAAATAATTCTAAAATTTAAAAAATGATAAAAATTCTAAACAAATTAAATCCAAGCTCAACTTTCTAGCCACCGTTTCTTAATTCGAGCGTCGATGCTAATTCCCCCAGGCCCAAAAACGAAAAGGGCAAGGAGCATAAAAAAGAAATAAAACGGGATCTCAAATCCATTGGCCGCAGCTGAAAAACCATTTGCCCAATGCACTGTAAAGATAGCGACGCACATCAGGAACATCAGCGGGATCGAAATTAAGCGGGTCAAAAATCCGAAAAAGAGGAAGAGGACTCCGGTCAGTTCTACCGTTGTCGACAAGACTGCGCTGAAGTAGGGAAATGGGATGTTCAAACTGGCAAACCATTGGACCACAGAACTAAAGTTCTTTAGCTTCTCCAAGGCCGGCATCAGAAATCCATGAGCTAAAATAAGGCGGAATATCAGAAGAGGCAGCCATCGGAGCGATTCCAACACCTGAACACTTTTCCTGCAAAAGGTTTTCATAATGACTCCTTTATGGTTTAAACCCTAGGACGGCGCGTTTTTTGACAAGGTCTTCTAAAAACTTCCGTCCGATCTGAAATAATCGTTCGTCAATAGCTACCCGGCACTGAACGGCCGCCATCTTTAATGCGTCGCGCCCTGTCTGATTGCATTGG
The DNA here is from genome assembly GCA_018239665.1 of Verrucomicrobiota bacterium. Taxonomy (GTDB): domain Bacteria; phylum Chlamydiota; class Chlamydiia; order Chlamydiales; family Rhabdochlamydiaceae; genus Acherontichlamydia. Next base: position 1,488 of record JAFEGV010000012.1, read on the forward strand.
GAGATGATCTCGATCAACGTGCGAAAAAATACAGACATTGAGAAAAAATGGGCGTCCAAAGTGTCGGGGTGCCGAAAGCTGAAAAGAGGATATTCCCCCTTTTTCAAAGGCACGGTCCTTGAGAGTTGCTGAAAGATCGGATAAGAATAGGTAACGATCCTATGCTCGGGATTCAAATATGGGATGTCGTCCAACACATCGCCATCTTGGCTTAACATCGGGATAGGGTGGTCCTCCATCATGCACACTTCGATCTCCAACCACTCAAAGTGGAGAAGATCGGCAAGAAAAGGAACCTGAACCTTTTCTCCCCATCCGCTTTTCTCCCCATAGTCGGCCAAACCTTTCGGCATCTTCCAAAATTGGGGATCGCCGCAAGGATGCTCGGCAAAAAAATCCTGGATCAGCTCCTGCCACTTTTCCTCACCGAGGAGGGCATACGTCAGTGGATAATAATTCAGCAGAGCACTTTGAATGGTAAAAAAGATTAAATCGCGATAGAGCATTGCACGCTCAGGACGCATTCCAACGCCGGAGGGATCCTTTCCTGTCCGGCAGTACGTGGCCATCTTCCTTTGCAGATCACACGCTGAGTTCATGGCACGCCCAGTGTTTTTCTGTGAGATGCTGCAAGTGATGGACTTCGCTTAAAATCTGGTCAAAATCGTTTAAGTTGAAGTCTCTTTCTAATAGGACGGGGATGGGATTTAAACGTTGGATCGTCCATTCGAAAAGATCGTAAACCGGATCGACGATCGGTTCTCCGTGGGTGTCGATGATGAGGTCCTCAGAGCGCATCTGATGTCCTGCCATGTGGATGTAGACCACTTTTTCAAGGGGCAGTTTTTCAATAAAGGCCCTAGGATCGTAATGATGGTTAAATCCATTGACATAGACATTATTGACATCGAGCAATAGGTTACAGCCGCTTTCATGCAGGATTTCAGATAAAAAAGAAGCTTCATCCATTGTAGGCTCGACAGCGCTGTAGTAGGAGACATTTTCAATGGCAATCTGACGCTCGAGAAAATCTTGGACCTGGGCTATCCGTGCGGCAACATGCTTGACGGATTCCTTTCGAAAAGACAAAGGCAGAAGGTCATAGAGGTGAGCATTGTCGCACTTGCAATAGCTTAAATGCTCCGAGTAGAGAACAATAGGGATTTTCTGAAAGAACGCTTTGAGTTTTTTAAGAAAATCCCAATCAAGAGGTTCCGGGCTTCCCATGGAGAGGGAAAGCCCGTGGCAGAAAATCGGATAGTTCTCAGAGACTTCGCGCAGAGTTTTTCCCGCAGCGCCTCCAATTCCCATCCAATTTTCAGGAGCTAGCTCGACAAATGCAGGTTTGCCATGTTCAAGAGATAAAATCGAGCGGGCAATTTCCCGCCTAAAGCCGAGACCAACTCCCTGTGCAACCATATATCAGTTACTTGCCAACTGAAGTGGTTTTTTTGCCCTTCTGATTACTGCTTGTGTTTCCGCCGCCGGTGCTGCCAGAGCCGCAAGAGCCTTGTCCGCATTGTCCGTCAGCCGGTTTTTTTGCTGCGCCGGATCCGCCAGTGCTGCCGGAGCCGCAAGAACCTTGTCCGCATTGTCCGTCAGCTGGTTTTTTTGTGCTGTCTGAAGAGTTGTTTCCTGAATTATCTCCGCAGCTGCCGTCAGCAGTCTTCTTTGTTCGTGAATTATTTTGTTTCGCTTTTGATTGGTTGGTTTGAGAAACCAAGTTCGAGCGAACTTCTTCCCCAGAGCCTAAATCTGAGTAGGACAATGCTTCTTCTTGAACTTGCTCCACCGGCGTTTCGTTTGCTTGAAGCCCATTGCTTAATAGGACTAGAGTGGATGCGACCATCGCTAAAGCGATCTTCTTCTTGTCTGCCATAGTAAATCTCCTTGAGAATTGGTTGTGGGAGATGCACAAAAATGCAATTCCCTCCCAGAACATTATACATACATCTCAAAAAAAATTTTTTTAATAAAGCATTTTCTAAAATTCAGAGTCGATTGCAAGACTCGGATGCTTGGAAAAATAGTTCTCGCTTCTGAGTTAACTATTGCGTTAGAATGAAAGACGATTTCAAATTTCCCCCCATAATTCTATGCGTTTTTCTATTACCCCTTCGCTGACGCGAAGCTTGTTGCTTCTATGGGTCAGCCACCTTTTGCTCGACTTCTTTACCGGCATCTGGCCGATGTACAAGACGATTGCCCAAATGGACTTGGCAAAGGCCGGACTTATCGCAGGAGTTAGCGGTTTTATCGGCGAGTTCCTCCAAGTGTTTTTCGGTTACTTTTGTGATCGTGGACATCGAAAGACCATCTTGATGGCCGGCCTTTTTTTAGCTTCTATGATGTTATGGATCACTTTCGCCGGAGGGGCGGTCTCCTCCTTTTTCATTTTGCTGATGCTGATGCTAGGTTCCGGCTCTTTTCATCCTGCGGCAGTCGGCTTTGCCGGATCGCTCTCCGCAAACGGCAAATCCCGCTCGATCTTGTTTTTCGCATCAGGCGGCGCCATCGGACTGGCCATTTCACAAATTGCATTTGTCCATGTCCTTAACAACTTCCAAGGCCAGGCGCTGATCTTTTTTGTCCCTGTTGCCGCTGTCTTATTTCTGCTTGCCCTATACCCTTTCCCCAAAACCTATCAGCCTCGCGCGCTGTCGGTAAAAGAATTCTTCCAGCCGATCATGAAGGCAAAACGGGCTTTGCTTTTGCTCTATTTGACTCAAGTTGCCAACTACACTCTTTATTTGGCCTTTATTTTTCTTCTGCCGGACCTCATGGCCGCCAAAGGGTGCCACCACTGGCTCTGCATGGGCGGCGGACACCTGACGTTTATTTTAGGCTCGGCGCTTCTCATGACTCCTGCAGGCTTTCTATGCGACCGTTTTGGACCAAAACCTGTGCTGCTGTGCGTCATCCTCTCTGCCCTTGTATTGCTCTATGCTTTTTTATTCCGGCCCACTCTGTCCGTTGCCGAGTCCGTCCTTTTTCTCGGGTGCTTAGGCGGTATGATGGGAACGATCAATCCGATTTTAGTCTCGTGGGCAAACCGCTTAGTTCCCGAAAGCCCGAGCACAGTTTCCGCTATCCTCATGGGATTTGCATGGTGCCTCTCTAATTTAGGAACGCTTTGGGCAGGACTGATCTCTAAATCGATCCATGTCGACCCGATCAAAAGCACTCTCGCATGGATGGGGCTCCTTCTTGCCGCAGCTTTTTTCTTTGCAATGAAAGCTCCAAGCGCTATCCCTGCCGCCCAGGAAGCTGCTTAAAGAGCTCAAAAGACCGTTCGAATTTGATCTCTAAAGCAAGCTTTGCTCTTGCTAACAAGAATAATTTTGACACGTTTGCGGCCAATCAATAGAATCCAAAAAAGCGATAAGAGGGAATTGCAAAACTGCTTTGCCCGAAAAAATTGATGATTTTGAGATTGTTTGTGAGTGACAGCGTAGCTGGCACAGGCCATTTGACGAGGGCGACCCCCTAGTGGGTCGGGTGAGGAGAATGGGCACAAACAGCCTCAAAAGGGCAATTTTAACGGGAAAATGAGTTTTGCAATTCCCTCATAAGGATCATCACATGGCCGAACGACCCGTAGAATGCAGCCACTGCAAAAAACCGATCAAGGTAATCTATAAAGAGATCGTTGCCGATTCGATCATCTGCACAGAAATGTGTGCAGATTGCCCCGTGTTCCAGCAAAGGCTGCACGGTGAAGCCTCCCCGGTTAAAAAGGGAGAAGCTCTTGTGGAAGGAGAAGCCGGCCTTTATTGCGGCAACTGCAAAACTTCGCTGGAAGCGGTGAAAATGGGAAATCCTCTGGGCTGCAGCGAATGCTATTCCGTCTTTTCCGATGTGCTGCTCAATGAAATTGCCGCTGCTGAAAAAGTCCCGCTTTACTTAAGAAAAGCGCTGAGCACTAAAAAAACCCAGCCCATCCATATCGGCAAATCTCCTCACAAGCCGCTCACAATTCCCTCATCAAGCCGCCTTACGGCCCTCAATGAAGCGCTCAACGAAGCGCTAAAAATTGAAAACTACGAGCAAGCAGCGTGGCTGCGCGACCAAATTAAAGCTTTAACGGAAAAACCCGATGAAGGAAAAGAGTAGTCTTCCTCAAGCGCTGCTTGAACATATCCCTTGGGAGCAAGAGACCAATCCGATTTGGCCGGCGTCCTCATTTATTCTCCACCGCAACATCAACAAATACTTCTTTCCTCCTAAGATGAATGAAGCCCAGCTGAAACAAACAGCTTCCATCCTCCAGAACTCTCTTCTGAAATCCAGCGCGCTCGACCACCCGGTATTTTTAAGCGCGGACGAGATCGATGCGATCGATAAGGAATTTCTCTTTGAGCACTTTTTATGTTTGGAAGGATTTCAGAACACATTGGGCGGGCAGGGATTTATCGTCGACAACACCTCCCGTTTTTTAGGGATGCTGAATATCCAAGACCATCTTCAGGTCCAGCTGATCGACTGCAAAGGAGCCTGGGAACAGACCTGGAATACGATCAGCCAAATTGAAAGCGTGATCGGCGATGCGATCGAATTTTCCTATAATCCCAAGTTTGGATATTTGACATCCGATCCTTATCTTTCGGGAACCGGCCTGGTGGCTCTTGCCTATCTCCACTTGCCGGTCTTGATCCATTCGGGCCAATTGCAAGACACCCTTCTTAAGCACAAAGAAGAGGAGATCAGTGCAACCGGAATGCAAGGAACCATTGAAGAAATGGTCGGCGACATTTTAGTTCTGCGAAATTCCTACACGCTAGGCATGAGCGAAGAGAGCATCCTCCACTCTCTGCATTCGATGGCAATGAAGCTGATGGCCATTGAAAAAACTCTGAGGACCCACTTGCCTGCAGAAAGAAGCGGCGAGCTCAAAGATATGGTAAGCCGATCCTATGGCCTCCTCATGCACTCGTATCAACTGCAAACAAAAGAGGCGATGAACGCCTTAAGCCTTATTAAGATGGGACTCGATCTTGGCTGGATCAGCGGAGTGACCGACCAAAAGCTTACCGAAGCCTTGTTTCGTTGCCGCAGAGCCCACCTTCTCTATGAAATCAAGGACAAAAAGGTGGCAATCGCGGATATCCCCAGAAAACGGGCGGAGTACCTTCATCCCCTCATGCATGGGATCGAGCTGAAGATCTAGCACGCGAGTTTTGCAACTTCCTAGATTATCTTCTCCAGGGCAGCTTCATCTCTTGCTGGTTGGCATCGACAATCTGAGATTTGCTTCCCAATATCACGATAGCATCGGTAGGCTCATCCCCTGCATTAAAGAACTGATGTTCAATGCCGGGAGGACAGATCACGGTGCATGGAGCTTCAAAGAAAAACTCCTGATCTCCAATTAGAACGCGGCCCTTGCCCTTTAAAAAAATGAAGATCTCCTCTGTCTCATGCGTGTGCTTGGGAGTGAAACATCCGACATTCCAGCTCGTGCGCCACACCTCGAATTTTTCAGCTCCCATGCTAGGAGTCGCAACGCCCACAAGCCCGTTTCCATTGAGTTCAAACCGCTTCAAGCCTTCATGGGGAATGATCGGGTTAAAGGCTCTCTTGATACAGCCTCCCGGGAGGATCTCCTGGTCCGCATAACCGCAGGAAACAAAACCTAAACAGGCAATGACCATCCAAAGTAGTGAATTACATTTTCTCTTAACCATCGCTTACTCCTTACTTTTGATTGAAAAAGGGGATTGCTATCCCCTTTTTTCCAAAACCGATCGATCTGTTCGCCAGCTTAATCGGTGTTCCGGATAAATCGACATCAAAAATTTAATAAGCGTGATCGTTAGAATGCCTTTCGAAATAGCCCGTGTGCTTTGGTGTTGCAGAGTTTGCCGATCGCAGTCTTTCGAGATCATGCGACCTCCAGTCAAATGTGCAATGATGGGCCGGTGTCGAAAGATGATGAAGGCAGAAAACTTTGTCGCAGCGGCACCTGACGTCCCGCATGGCAATCGGAACGATACGGCGGCAATCGTCGAATTGACATGCGTTTTTCCGTTTTTGAATCGGGTCATGCCGATTGTCCTGACTGATATGGCTATTAAATAAATGATTTGAAGTGTCTGCAGAAGACCCTTCTGCGATGCTGGTTGCAAATTGCAGATCGGTCACTCCGGCAGGCGGCACTCCACCGCTATGGACTGGTTTGGACATAAAGACCTATGGATTTAGCGTTATTCATTCACAAAATTGGATCACTATCGTTATTCTTGGAGATGGTGCCTGAAGCCGGACTCGAACCGACGACCTCCGCATTACGAATGCATTGCTCTACCAACTGAGCTACTCAGGCAAAGAGGGATTTTTCCGATGAATTGTTCGGAAAGTCAAATAATCTACAAAAAGAATGCCATTTTCTACAATTGGACAATTGAAAATCAGGAAAGCGATGCAACTGGAACAAGCAAGCGGGATCAAAGGGATCATTTTGATGGGAGGCCAGGGAAGCAGGTTTAAGAGCCAGCTGCCCAAACAATTCCATCGGATCGCAGGGAAAAAAGTCTACTTATACACCGTGGAGCAATTCCTAAAGATCTCGGCATTTGAACAGATCTTCCTTGTCTGTCCCGAGCGCTGGGCCTCCCAAGTGGAAGAGGAGGTATCTGCTTACAACGACCCGCGCCTGACTGTCGTCCGAGGAGGAGAAAGCCGGCAGGAGTCCTCCTTTTTGGCGCTCCAAGCTTGCGGCGATGAGACGCGCTATGTCGTGATCCATGACGGCGTCCGTCCGTTTGTTTCACAAGAAATTTTATGGAACAACATTAAAGGGGCCATCAGCGCCGGCGCCGTCGATACCTGCATTCCCTCTGCGGATACGATTGTGCATGCGCCAACTCAAGAAAAGATCTCCGACATCCCTTTACGTTCCGAATACTGGAGAGGTCAGACGCCTCAGAGCTTTTCCTATCCCCTTATCCTCAACGCCCATCTCGAAGCGCAGAAACAACAGGTCAACCTCTCTTCCGATGACTGCTCCCTTGTCGTTAAGTTAGGACACCCGGTGAAGATTGTCATGGGATCGGAGGAAAACATCAAAATCACCACTGAGCTTGACCTGTTCTTAGCGGAACAGATCCTCCGTCAAAAGCAGGTCCATCTTTCCAACTCCGCTCCCGATGTTGATCAGCTTAAAGGAAAACGTTATGCTGTCACAGGAGGTACAGGCGGGATTGGCCAAGCAATTGTCAAGCAGCTGAACGATGCCGGAGCTATCCCCATCGTTATCTCCCGAAGCTCATCGCCTTACAAGGCCGACTTCACATTGCCCGATGAGGTTCAAAGAGTTTTTGAAAAGATCAACAACGAATTCGGCCCGCTTGACGGCATCGTTAACTGTTTTGGCAAGCTGCACACAAAAGACCTCTCCTCCTTGTCAGCAGACGAGATCGAAGAGCTGATCGCTACGAACCTAACCGGAATTATTTACAGTTGCAAATGGGCTCCGATCAGAGACCAAGGGCATATCATCAACATCGCCTCCTCTTCTTACGTCCGCGGGAAAAAAGGCTATGCCATCTATGCAGGCGCTAAGGCGGCTGTCGTCAATTTCACTCAAGGGCTTGCCGAAGAGAGGCCTGAGCTCTATGTGAACGCCATTATTCCGCAAAGGACGCATACGCTGATGCGGCTGCAGAATTTTCCTAATGAAAACCCGTTGGACCTTTTGGATCCCGACGAGGTTGCCTCCCATGTGCTAGCGCTTCTACAGGACCAGACGCTTTCCGGATCGCTGATCGAAGTGAGAAAGCAGTTTAAGAACCTTTCCCAATAAAAAGGCCCTATTTCAAGGAGCAGCCTCTAAATCTGTCAAATCGACGAAATAAAAGGATGGTAGTGCTGTTTTCTTGTTTCTCTTAGGCTTGGATCCATAATTCCAGCTGCCCCTTTTGCCGTTGGAGCTCCTTCAGCTTTCTTTTCGTTGAATACAACTTTCAAACATTGATCGCCGCCGGGAATCAATGGAAGCTTCAATGCTTCCTCCATCGTCACCCACCGATATCCTTGATGCTCTCCGGCAGAAACTTTCAAAAGAGGTTCTTCGTCCAGCTGAACTTGAAACAGATGCAAGGTAAATTCCCTGTCTGGAAACCGGACAAAAACCTTGCGGCAATAAGTCAAAGACTTGCCCTTAAGATCTATCCCCACTTCCTCCATCACTTCTCGGATCACAGCTTGTTCGGCGGTTTCTCCCTTTTCCAACTTTCCTCCGGGAACACACCATGTTTGCCCCTGAGGCTTATCGGGATTCCGGTGCAGGAACAAGATCTTTCCTTTATAGACGCAGAAGCATCCTGCAACATCCATCGCGGAGTGGAATTCTTCAGGCTGCTCAAGAAAAACGGGATTTGCTGATCCAATGAAAGGGAAAAACATGAACATCGCAAAAAAGATGACCTTCGCAATGTTTTGACTGAAGCTTTCATTTAAATTAAAATTAACCATGACCTCACCTCAATATTATGGGAAAAATAGTTTCATCAGATTTAGCAAATAGTTGCAAGAAAAAGAGGATCTCTAAAAATAAGTGATTCTTTATCCGAATGGAAAAGTCGATCGGTTAGGAGAAACTCCCTTTAAAAAATATGATTTTTAAAAATCCTGTTAAGCTGTACATTGCGTGATCTGCATTGCTTCAATGACAGTTTTTTCGGTTTTTCATGGACCAAGCCCATCATCCTTCAGATAATACCTTACGGCTAAGCTTTCATAAGGATCCCCTCACACTTGATCCCCAGCAAACCTGCGATAAGGTCTCTTCCGCAATCATCTTCTTGCTTTTCAAAGGGTTGACCCGCCTTAACACCGACCATACGATCGACAACGACATCGCAAGCTCATTCTACTCGCTCGACGATTGCAAAAAATACATCTTCCATTTAGGAAACCATCACTGGTCGGATGGAAGCCCGATCACGGCCCACGACTTCGTCTATTCATGGAAACGGGCGCTATCCCCCAGTTTTCCTGCGCGCGCCGTCAATTTTTTCTACCACATTAAAAATGCGGAAAAGGCAAAAAAAGGGCGTCTTGCTGTCGACAAGATCGGGGTCCGCGCTGAAAACGATAAGACCCTTGTGGTCGAACTGGAAAACTCCTGCCCGTATTTTCCTGAGCTGACCTCGTTCTGCCCATTTTTCCCCGTCCCTCATCATCTGGACGGCGCCGAGATCTCGAGTATCACGAGCGGAGCCTTCCAGCTTGATAGCTGGGAAAAGGGAGAAAAAATCCTTTTAAAGAAAAACAAACGCTGCAGCACTCCGTCCAACATCGACGGGATCCGAATTCAGATCATCCCGGATGAAAAGGAAGCGTTCGCATTGTTTGAGAAGAATGAGCTCGATTGGATTGGAGATCCAATATCCCCTTTGCCGGTAGCCTATTTGCCCTCCCTTTCCCTCAACAAACAAATCAAGCCGTTGGAAGGGATGGTCAGCTGCTGGTTCAATACTCTTAAGGAACCTTTCAACCTTCCTGAGCTGCGCAAAGCATTTTCTTATGCCATCCCGCGCCGTAAACTGTTGGAAAAGCTGCTGCTCCCCCCCGAGCTGCTCACAAAAGGCCTGTTCTCTTGCATTTTCGAAGAGCAGGACATGTTTTCTGTCGAAGAGTCTCGCGTCAAAGCAAATGAGCTCTTCCGTTCGGCTCTAAATCGAATGAACTTACAGAAGCTCTCTATTACTTTAAGCTTCGAAGCAACCGACCTATTCTCTCGGATCGCCAACCAATTGAAAAGTTGCTTAGAAGGAACGTTCGATATGTCGATCCAATTAGAACCGCTTCCTTTTAAAGAGCTCTTCCAACGGCTCCGCTCACACCAATTTGAAGCCACTCTTATTCATGCGGTCTCTCAATACAGCGATCCGATCAACTTTCTAGAGAGGTTCGAGTCCAAGGACACCTTTAGAAATTTCACTGGTTGGGAAGATCAAGGCTACCAAGCCGTCCTAAACGAATATCGGACTATACACAATCCCGAACAAAGGCATGCGTTGGCCAAAATGGCGGCGCAGATCCTCCTTGAAGAGATGCCGATCGCTCCTATTTATTATGAACATTATGCCTACCTGCAGAAACCGCGCGTGCAAAACTTAGGGATTTCTCCTGTCGGGATCGTCCATTTCGACCGCGCTTCTTTACGCAAAGACGCAATTTCACAACATGGCGATCTGGACCTATTCGACGTTGTTGGATGATTGCAGAGCCTGATTGCCAATCCGGCTATTTTCTCTGATCATCAGAATACCGCAAAGGACGATCAATATTCCCCCAACTGCCTGGAAAAGGCTTAAGCTTTCATTCCATACGACCCAACCGAGAAGCGTGGAAAAAAAGACGCAAAAATAGCTAAAGCTGCCAACGATATGGGGCGGAGCATAAGAATAGGCCTTTGCCATGAAATATTGATAGATGACCCCAAGAAAAGAGCTCGGAATGCAATATAACGCGATGATCGAAAGAGGGACCGGCTCCCAAGAAAAGTAAAAGGGAATGAAGCTCATGCAGCCTGGGATCCATGTGCAATAGAATAAAATGGCCAGGATGTGCTCTGTTTTCACCAGCTCATGCAAAGAAATCGCCAATAGCGCTGCTGCAACAGCCGCAGTCAGGGAGGCAAAACTGGCAAGATGAAAAATGTCTCCTTTCGAGTTCAAAAGGAAGAAGACCGCAGCAAATCCAATCCATAAAGCCATGTTCGCTCCCATGGAAATCTTTTTCTTATAAAAAATCCAAAGCACCAGGGAAACAAAGAGCGGGAATGTGTATTGCAGCAAGACCGCATCCGCCAATGCGAGGTGTTGAACTCCGTAGGTCGATGAAAAAATGGAAATGGCAACGAGGACAGACCTCCACGTATAGGTGCCCAGCTTGGAAGTTTTTAAGGACTTTCGATGCTTATAAAAGAACGGGGCTAAGAGCAAAAAATCGAAAAGGAACCGATAAAAAAGAAGAGTTTCAGCTTTTTCAATGGGCGTTGACTTAATGATGCATAACCTTAAAGCAAAGATAAATGCACAGCCCAAGGCGATCCAAATACCTTTATGTTGGTCCATCAGCCATCTCTATTCATCCTAAGAGGAGGTGAAAACTCGCTACGGAGGCCAAATTGGAGTTTTATCATTCCCTCTTTATTCAAGTTCTTTGTACATGTTCGAACATCCGCAAGCGCAGGTAGTTTGAACATTGGGATTTGAAATCGTGAAGCCCGCCCCTAACAGACCCGGGAAGTGATCATCGTCGATAGGGCTTTCTTCAAAGTCGATCAATGAACCTAAAAACCTCTTCAGGTTGGCCCGGGGCGCGTAGATCTCCACGCCATTGGATAAAAACACTTGATCTTCAGAGCTTGGTTGAGGCGTCGGTTCAAAAATATATTCGTAACCCGTTCCGCAGGTAGCGGGTCGGTCGGCGACTTTGACCCCCCAAGTTCCCCTCCCTTCCGAATTAAGGAGCTCTTTCAATTTCAATGCGGCATGCTCGGTGATCGTGATGTTAGCCGGATCTGCATTTTCTTGAAGGACGGCATTCAGTTTCTGGACAAGGAAATCGACATCGGCAGAAGTCTTTCCTTTCGCGATAAGAAAATTCTCTAAAGGAATATTTGGCAGATCTTCCTTGCACGCCAAAAAATTTCTCATTGCCCGGCGCAGCTTTGCCCCTTTTTGAGGGAACCCCCGAATGATGTCTTCAATCTGCATTGTTTTTGTAATCATTAGCGCCAACCTATCAAATTCGACCAATTATCTTTCCAAATGGCATGAAATATACACAAGAGAATTGATAAACAAGTCTCGATTTTGAGCTTTTTTAAGCCCGCCCGTCTCGTCTATTTGCTCTTGAACTGAAGCTGCATTTAGATTAAGCTAATTACATTTGCACAAAACATTCCAATTTTATGTCACGAAAACTTAGTGTTTTTACCCTTGCTATGATCAACGTTGCCGCTGTCAGCAGCGTCCGCAACTGGCCGACAATTGCCGAATACGGCTTCGCTTCCCTGTTCTTTTTTGCTGTTGCGGCGGTCCTCTTTTTTATCCCCGTTTCCATGGTCTCCGCAGAACTTGCCACAGGATGGCCCAAGACAGGCGGCGTCTTCGCTTGGGTAAAAGAAGCCTTCGGCCACCGGACAGGCTTTTTGGCGGTATGGCTTCTCTGGGCAGAAAACGTGATCTACTACCCCGCCCTCCTCTCCTTTATTGCAGGGACGATTGCCTACATCATCAATCCGGCGCTTGCACAGAACACCTACTATACCCTCGCTGTTATCCTTGCCGTCTTCTGGGCTACGACCCTTGCCAACCTGCTGGGAATGCGCGCATCGGGATGGATCAGCACGTTCGGCGTGATCGCCGGAACGATCATCCCCGGGGGCCTCATCATCATTCTCGGCATTGTTTGGTTCTTTTCCGGTCATCCGATCGAGATTTCGATGACCGTCGACAGCCTCATCCCCGACATGAGCTCGCCCACGCAGCTCGTCTTCTTTTCTGGCGTCCTTGTCGCCCTTTGCGGACTTGAAATGTCGGCAGTCCATGCCCGCGACGTAGAAAACCCTCAAAAAAATTATCCCAAGGCCATCTTGCTGTCGGCCATCCTGGTCCTCGGCCTTTATGTCCTGGGCGTTCTGGCAATTGCCGTCGTCATTCCTCAAAAGCAGATCAGCCTCGTTGCAGGATCGCTGCAAGCCTTTTCCTTTTTCGTCAACTCTTACGGGCTTAGTTGGCTCACGCCGGTCATCGCTGCGCTTCTGGCCTTTGGCGCGTTTGGAACTCTGAGCACGTGGATCGCAGGGCCTAGCAAAGGCTTGCTGGGAGCTGCCCAAAGCGGAGACCTCCCCCCATTCTTCCGCAAACTCAACCGGCACGGGATGCCTGTCGCCCTTCTAATCTCGCAAGGAGTCATTGTCACCATCTTTTCTTTGATCTTCCTCGTGATGCCGACAGTGAGCAGCGCGTATTGGATCTTAAATGCCATGGTCGCCCAGCTCTATTTGGTGATGTACATCCTCATGTTCGCAGCAGCCATCAAGCTGCGCTACAAACGACCTAACGTCGCACGCGCTTATAAAATTCCCGGAGGAAAACTGGGAATATGGCTAGTTGCCGGACTGGGACTGATCGGTTCTGCTTCGACATTCTTTATCGGCTTTTTCCCGCCGGCCCAGATCACAACAGGAAATACGCTCTTTTATGTGACTTTTCTGTTCTTGAGCATTGCGCTTGCCTGCTTTGCGCCAACCATCATCCTCTGGTTTAAAAAACCGAGCTGGTCAAAGCCTTTGAGCCATGAAAAGAATTCATGACCGCGTACCTTGTCTTGTTAAAAGGATTTCTCACAGGGGCCGGCCTCATCATTGGAATCGGCGCCCAGAATGCTTTTGTCCTGAAGCAAGGGCTTAAGAAAAACCACGTCTTTGCAACAGCCCTCTTCTGCTCTCTTTCCGACATCCTGCTGATCGTAATTGGAATTGAGGGACTCGGAGAAATCCTAACGCAGAACAAAGTTCTGTTCTTCATTGCAAAGTGGGGCGGGGCCGCCTTCTTATTCTGGTACGGCTTTCGTTCTTTCCGATCGGTTTTTCATTCTGAGAGCCTTCAAGCAAGCCAATCTCATGAGCCATCAAGCCACTCCCTGAAAAAAACCCTGCTGGTCTTGGCGGCCCTCACCTTTTTAAACCCCCATGTCTACCTCGACACCATCGTGATCTTAGGCAGCATCGGCTCTCAATTTGAAGATCCCGTTAGACCCTACTTTGCAATCGGGGTGATCATCGCCTCATTTGCCTGGTTCTTCGGCCTTTGCTACGGCGCTAGGTTTCTTTCTCCGATTCTCAAAAAACCCTCGTCTTGGAAAGTGATCGATTGCATCGTCGGCTGCATGATGTGGGCGATCGCCCTTTCCCTGGTCATTACTAAATAATAGATCTCTTGCATAACCCCATTCACTTGGGAAAGTTGTGATAGTGGAGGTTTTTCTTGTTGCCGAATTTCAAGAGTGTCGTTCCAAGCACGAGCTTTGCATGCCCTTTGATCTTCTCAAAAAACGACAGCTCCTTCTTTTCCGGAGGAGGAATTCCTTCGGGCGGGTAATAGATATATACCGGGATCTTCCCAATATCCTTGTCGATTTCCTCAGCCTGCACAACTTTTCCTTCCGCAGGCAATGACAGTTTCTTATAGGCGGCCTCAGTCAACAACAGGTACCGTTTTTCCTTCACTTGGTTCTTTAACAGCCTGTGGACCAGGATCACATCCACTCCGGACAGTTCCATAAACGACCCGATCTTCACGATCGACGCCTTGCCAAAGTGCGCAACGATTTTAATGTTCAGGCTTCCCAGGTTGGCGCAAGCGCCGCAATCGCACACATTTTTTTCCTGCAAGGCATTTATCTTACGTTTAAATGCCGTGAAGAACCGTAAAATTTTCTCCGTAAGCATCCGAGGGTCTTTGTGCATTTCTTCGGGCAGCTTTTCGTAAGGCAAAAATAGAAAGATCGCATCTCCTTCCAACTTGGAGACCTCCATGGGCAATGCGACTTCTTTGACCAATGCGGTCATCAGCTCATTGATGAGATAAATGCCATGAGTATGCTCCATTTGGTTGCGGACCATGTATTCCGTATAACCGCTAATGTCAGCGATGAAAAAGAACATCTCGTCTGGCATGGACACCCCGCCTTTACTTGCAATCTGCACTGATTCCTATTTAGAAGAGTTGGGCTATTTTTCCAACCGAGAAATTAAAATAAATTTTACCCATTTTTATTTAGCTACTCATTTGGTATCATGTAGGCCATGGAAACAAAAGAGCACTCATTTACATCTGCTTTTTTTGCTCAACCTCATGGCTTCTTCGCCAATGAGAACGCACCTTCCATCTCTCAGATCGTCCGCAACCTACTCCTTATTCTGCGCCCAGCGGCGCAGTAACATATTCATCCAACCCACATTTTTATTTTTTAAATCCAAGTTCTAAAAAGAACTTGTAAAACTCTATATATTTACTTAAGGAATTTTTGTATGTCTACGAGACCTACATCTGAACCATCCGGGCAAGCCCGATGGTTCAATTGGGACCAATTTAATCCCATATTCGCAGCGGCGGGAGCGATCGTTCCCCCTTACTATTTCTTTGTTAGAAAAAGCTGGGAACAGCAAGGAAAACCTGTCCCCTCAATGACAATGAGGGAAGTTGTCATGGGCGGCGTCAAAGCTTCTCCTACGATCGGCACGATCGTCGGCACGCAAATGATCGTCCAAACCTTTGTTGAAAAAGCTTTGGCAAAAGCCCGAAAAAGCGGAGAGGACCAGCCTCCCGGCTTTTGGGCTATGTTTGGAAGCTCCGCCATTGTCGGCGGCATATCGGCTCCTTTATTGGCGATCTTCAACGGGCAAACAATGGGGCTCTCCCCTACGCAGTCTTTGTCTGCGTTGTCGCCTAAGCAGGTGGCTGCGATTGTCACTCGAGAGACCAGCTTCCTCTTTTCGTTGCGGATCAGCGATCCTGTCAGTAAAAAAATGAAACAGATCGCAGGCGATAACAAAGCCGTTGAATATAGTTCGGCGGCTTTAAGCGGCGGGATCGGAAGCCTCATCGGCCATCCAGCAGATACTGCTTTAACTCTTTGGCAAAAAGGGATTAAAGTCGTCTCCTTGCAGCAATTGATGCGCGGCGCTGCTTCCAAAAGCATCGGCGTCGCAGGCTTTTCCGTATGCTACAAGGCATTGAAAGATGTCTTGGCAGCTGCTCAAAACAGAATCGATGAATAGGAGTCTCATATGACAACTGCATTTACGAACAAATTGGTCGCCGTCATGAACGAAAAGATCGAGCCGGGGGTGATTATGAACGCCCTGGCCCACATGTGCATCGGTTTTGGATCAACGATTGGAACAGAAGCGTTGCGGCTGACCAACTACGTTGACGCGGATGGCGGAAGCCATCCGTCCATTTCCGAAATGCCGTTTATGATCTTAAAGGCAAACTCGAACAAGATCCGAGCCCTTCGGCAAGCCTGCATTGAGCAAGGGATTTCCTTTGTCGACTTCACCAATACGATGACGATTGGCACCTACCTCGAGCAGATCGAGCGGACGAAGCAGACAAAAGGGGAAGAGCTGATCTACTACGGGATCGTCCTGTTCGGCAACTGGGACAAAGTCTCGGAGCTGACGCGTAAATTCTCACTGTGGAAATAAGCATGACGCCGCCTCTATTTCTAGAGGCGGCATTTCTTAAATTAACGGATCTTCACCACAAGCGCCGACAGATTGTCCGTAGACCCGGACTCATGAGCTGAATAGATGATGTTTCTAGCAAGAGCGCCGGGAGAGAGTTGGCGATGGAGGTGAACGGAGCTTGCGACATCGACCGTTCTTGCGACATCATAGATCCCATCGCAACAGAGGACAAGATGGCTGCCCTGCCGGATATCCGATAAGGGCTTCATGGCAATTTTGGGACGGGCGCTGATGGCGCCATTGAGCCGGTGATCGCCGATCGCCCTAGCTACAGCCAAGATCCCATTGACCCGATGCACCCCAAAAACATTCTCGACGGTCCCGCCGCGCCGCTCGATCCCTCGACGGTAACGGGGATCGTTAGGTTTTGCGTCTTCCGTCAGCTGCTCCGCAGTTCCGCTGTTGTCCAAAATCGTCCGCGCGTCGCCAACGTTCGCCGTCCATAGCTTATTGTCTATGACCATCGCGACCGTTGCCGTCGTCCCCTGCCTTCGGGCAATCTCTCCATGCTGGTCCTTAAAATCCCTGTTCAAACGGACAGAGGTCATTTTTAACGCGCGCCAGATCCCCGCATCGGTGAGACCGTTCGGGTTATACTCGACAAGCGCCTCCGATAATTTCCGCTGCAAGTGATCGCGCACATAACGGGCCGCCATCGGGCCGCCGTGCCCATCAAAAATACCATAGAGCTGAACGGGGAAGTCCCTTTGCCCCACTCGGACATTGAACGTTGTGGCTATGTGCTCATCTTCCATTGTAGGACGTCTTCCTTGCGCATGGGCAATGCCTACCTGCACATGGCCAACACGCTCTTCGTGCATCTCCCATGTCGGAGGCGCCTGCCGATACTGGAACGACTTGACAGGTTCATGCGCCATTTGCTCTGCATTGCGCTCGCGCTGCCGCTGCATTGCCTGAACAATTCCGGCATCGTCTTTCAACCGAAATTCTAGGTCCTGATTGTCGGCCTTGGCCAATCCGATCCAACTTAAAAACGACCAAAAGCAGTTGACAACCGATTGCCAAGCATCGGAGAGGTAGTCGCAAAACCCCTTGGAAACAGGTTCCACATGTTGGACGCTCCGAAGAGTTGTCTGAATAGCTGGGTTCATCTGAGGCTGTGCCGGCGATCGGCCAGGCATAAAAAAAGAGACATTGAGATCGCTATTGCCTCTTCCTGCAACAGCCCTCGGCAAGGCGGGCCCTGAAGAATGGGGTGCAGTAAAGACTGACGCGTTGAACTGAGTTTGATGGGAACGTTGCTGATTCGGAAAAATGATCGACATAAAACCTCAACTAAAACACCAATATTTGCATTAAATTATATCAAAAAAGAGCAAAAAAAGTCATTAAAAACAGCATTAATAATCCAGTTTAATTATATCACTAAAATTAATCCCAAATTTAACGATTAACCATTTAATCATTATTTCCTCAAAACCTATTGACGAGTTCAAAATTTTTAATTAATAAGAAGGTTAGGTAAATAATAAAATTAACACAATGATTTTGCGCATTTTAAAAAATACTTTTATCTTTGGAGCCTTGGCCCTTCTTTCCGCTTGCGTCTCATTGCCGAAAGATGAGCAGCGGGAAAATCTGCTTTCCGCCCCATCTGTTGCAGACTCTGTCGCAAGCAGCGTCGAGAGCGGTATGTTTTCGCTGGGAGATTGGCCTCAAGAAAACTGGTGGGAAGTGTTTCAATCCACGGAACTCAACGAGCTGATCCAGGAAGCGCTTGCTCAAAACCCCTCGATCCAAAGCATCGAACGGCGCGTTGAATATGCCAAACAATCTGCAAAAGTAGTGCGCTCCAAGCTATTTCCCCTTCTCTTCTTCGATGCCGATGAAACGTGGCAGTACTTGAGCAGAAACGGCCTTTACCGTGCATTGAATCCGACGGTTCCCCTCAATGCCAATCTGGTCGATCTGACCCTTTCATTTACCTATGAGTTCGACTTCTGGGGAAAGAACAGGAACCTCTTCAACGCCGCCCTGGGAGAAGAAAAAGCCCAAGAGGCGGAGGCTGCCCAAGTTGAGCTGATCACAACGACAGCTGTTGCGCAAGCTTACTTTGCCCTCAAGACCAACTTGATCAGAAAACGGCTGTTTGAAGCTCTTTTCGATGTGCGCCGCGAAGTATTTAGCTTGCAAACCCTGCTTCAGGACAAAGCGCTTCTTTCCAAGCTTCAGCCTCTTTTATCGGAAGAGAACCTTTTGGAAGCAGAAAAGCTCCTCTTTAGCATCGAGCAAGAGGTCGAAACAGACAAGCACCTCCTGAATATTTTAGTGGGAGCCGGACCCGACGCTCCATTGCACATCGCGGCTGAACTTCCTCCAACGCTGCGCAACATCACTATCCCCAAAAACCTTTCGATCGACCTGTTGTCTCGGCGTCCCGATCTGATGGCCCAAATTTGGCGCGTCGAGTCGCTTGCCCATGAAGTGGGAGCCGCAAAAGCTGATTTTTACCCCAATATCAACCTGACCGCCTTCGCAGGACTTGAGAGCATCTTCTACCGCTACCTGTTCAAATCGACCAGCAAGACCGGAGGTCTTCAGCCGGCCATCCATCTTCCCATCTTTACCGCCGGGGAAATTCGCGCGAACATCAGAGCCAAAAAAGCCCTGTTCGACGAGGCAGTGTTCTCCTACAACCAGCTCTTGCTGCAGAGCGCCTCGGAAGTTGCCGACCTTCTCGTTTTGGCCAAAGCGACCTTTGAGCAAAAGGCCGATCAGGAGCTGATCGTCGAAGCCGCGCAAAACCGCTACGACATCATCACGTTGAGGCAGCTCTCCGGACTTGACAACAGCTTCGCCGAGTATTTCATCAAAGAGGAACTGATCCTTAAAGAGCTCGACAATGTGACCCTCCTCTATACCCAGTACCTTGCGACGATCAAGTTGATCAAGGCCCTTGGCGGCGGCTACCAATCGGCGTACAGCCTTCCCTTAACTGCCTTAGGAGATGGACCATGACGACAGCGCCTACAGCCTCTCCTTCCAATCACAAAAGAAAAAAGATCGCGCTTATTTTCTCTTCCGTCTGCATCGCGCTTGCCCTCGCATTCTTTTTCTTTTGGCTCCTCTACCTCCGCTACATCGAATACACCGACGACGCTTATGTGGAAGGGAACCAAGTCTACATCACTCCTTTGCGTCCCGGCTTCATCACTGCGATCCATTCCGATGACACCTACCTGGTCAAAAAGGGACAAGTGCTCATCGACCTCGATAAGACCGATGCTACGATCGCGCTGAACCAAGCCAAAAAAAATCTCGCCCAGGTCGTCCGCGAGGTCTGCCAGATGTTCCACCAGGTCTTTGTCTACGAAGCGGAGATCGAGGTGAAAAAAGCGGAATACATCAAGTCGGCGCAGGATTTTGAGCATCGAAGGGATGTCATCGAGGAAGGAGGCGTGTCGGTCGAAGATTTTGAACATGCGATCGCCGCATTGAGCAGCAGCTTCTACTCCCTGCAAATGACGGAACTCCTCTATGAAAAAGCCCTCAGCATCGTTCAAGGGACATCGATCAAGGGGCATCCTCTTGTCCTCGAAGCTGCCGACAGAGTGCGCGATGCGTGGGTGCAGCTCTACCGCTGCCGGATCTATTCTCCCGTCGAAGGGCTCGTCGCGCAGAGAAAAATCCAAGTCGGGATGTGGGCCGATATCGGTCAACTGCTCATGAGCGTCATCCCTCTCGATCAGATCTGGGTCAATGCCAACTATAAAGAGACCCAGCTGAAACACATGAGGATCGGCCAGCCTGTGAGGATCACCTCTGATCTCTATGGCGATGATGTCGTCTTTCGCGGCACGATCGCAGGACTTCCCGGCGCGGCAGGCAACGCGTTTTCCCTGCTTCCTCCTCAAAACCTCTCCGGAAACTGGATCAAGATTGTGCAGCGCGTGCCGGTGCGCGTCTCATTGGATGCTGAAGAGATCAAGCTGCATCCCTTGCGGATCGGTCTTTCGATGGAGGCCATCGTCGACCTGCGCAACCAAAATGGGCTATTGGTCCCGCAGACCAATGAAGGGTCTCCCAAATATGAAACTCCCATCTACGAGTGGGAAGAAAAAGGAGATGAAGAGGCGATCGCATTGATCCTCAACGAGAACCTCGATCCGAGCCTTTCCGCTTTCGCCGAGACACCTCTGCTCATTCAAATGCAGGAGTGAGATGCAAGAAACTCCATCAAATCCAGTTCCCCTCTATATCGCCCTCTTCTGCATGCTGTTCTCCGTGATCTTCAACTACACCTTAAGCATCATGGCCTCTCCCTACATCGTCGGAGAATTAGGAGGGAGCAATGACATCGCGACTTACTCAGTCTCGTTATATGCGCTTGGCAACGCGCTGAGCATCCCCTTGGGAAAGCCGCTCATCGCTCGAATGGGGGCAGCTCGCATTGTTACCGTTGTCCTCATCCTCTTTGCGTTTTTCTCGTTGATGTGCGCGCTCTCTCCTACAAACCCTTTTTTCAACGCATCCCGTTTTTTGCAAGGGTTCGTGGCAGGCCCTCTTTATGCGATCGGGTTTCATTTGTTTTCCTGGTTGCAGCCCAAAGAAAAGCGGGGGCTTTTTTCATCAATCTCCTTGATGATCTTCACGACAGGCCCTGTGATCGGCGCCTGCTGGGGAGGATGGGTCGCTTATGAATGGCATTGGCAGTGGGTGTTCTATCTCAATGTTCCCCTTCTGCTTCTCTTAGCTTGGTATATCAGGCGCCGTCTACAACAATTGACAGAGCCCTCAATACCAAAAAAGCCTTTCGACGGGATCGGCTACCTTTTCTATTTTTTGGGCATATTCACCTTAAGCATAGCCATCATCTTAGGGCAAGAGCTCGACTGGCTCCGCTCCCATGTCATTTTGACCCTTGGAGCGATTGGGGTCCCTTCCCTGATCTTTTTCATCCTGTGGGAGCTTAACCACGAAGACCCTATCCTCGACCTGAAGCTCCTTAAACAACCCGTGCTGTCGTTTGCCCTTTTTAACCTCGCAGTCCTCTTTTCCCTTTATTTTGGGATTGTGATCCTGCTTTCCCTTTGGCTTAAGCTCTGGGTGAACTACACGCCGAACTGGATTGCGCTGCTTTTGGGAATCATGGCGCTTACAGGACTATTTCCTGTTTTCCTCATCGATAAAAAAATTGCCCGGATCGACAACCGGATCTTTTTAGCTTTATCGATCATCTTTCTTACCATCTCCAGTTTTCATACGATGCAGTTCAATGTGGATATCGATTTTGAACGGATTGCCACTTCACGGATCTTTGCAGGTTTAGGCCTCGCCCTGTTCCTGGCCCCCATCTTCCGCCTCTGCTTCCACGCGCTTCCCAATGAAGAGAGCATGTTCAAAGTGCTCGGCCTCTTCCAAGTGACGAGAGCTCTTTCGAGCGGGCTTGGCGCTTCGCTGTACAATGTCACTTGGATCCGCAGGCAAGTTTTTTTCCATGACCGGCTGGGAAGCAGCATCACTGCAGAATCGGCCCAGACCCAAGAGTTCTTCATCCAAGCAAACACTGTTGGCATCCGTGGAGAGCATGCCAACGCGCAGCTTGAGTACTATCTGCAGAGCGAGGCCACATCCCTTGCGCTCGACGACTGCTTTTACCTGATGGCCTGGATCCTGATCGGCCTCTTGATCACGTTTGCATTCACATTCTTCGCCAAAAAAGGCGCCTTCGTCACCGTAGAGACAAAAGCTTCACCTTAACTCGAACGTCACTGCAGCTACTTTTTCTATTTTAAAAATAATGGAAAATCCATAGACTTTTTTTTCATTCGACAACACAAACCAGGGAACTGTTATGAAATTCTGCATGCAACGGTCAGCTCTTGCTTTTCTCGCTTCATTCATTGTTTATTCGGGATCGGCAATTGCAGACGCCCCAGCAGAGAAACCAACTCAAACACCGCCATCTCCAGTTCCCGTTGTCCTTGGAAATCCCAAATACACAGTTGAAGTCAATTTCACTGCGTTGATCTTGCAGCCGTACGCCAACAATCTCGATTATGCCGCCGAAGCGATACCGTTCAATTATGGGGACAAACAGCCGGCCGTTTCTCCAAGTTGGATCATCCCTGAAATTTCTCCTGACTACCATTTTGGTTTTGATGTAGGGATCGCAGGCATCTTCCATGGAGCAAAGTCGAGCTTGTCATTGAATTGGGAACGCTACCATTCTCCCAACGATTCCAATTCTAGAAAGGTCTCTTCCGATCAATTCATGATCGGCCCATTTTTTGAGATCGGGCCTGATGCTCAGACATATAAAAAAGCAAAAGGATCTGTCCACTTCCATTTCGACGAGGTCAATCTCCATTACGGCACTTTCGTCAACTTTGGAAAGCATCTTCATACGAACCTGTTTGCCGGCGTTAGTTACGCTCGCATTGTGCAAAACCGCTTTACCCGGTTTCAAGACCCTACGAAGGCAGTTGTCCGCACGATCAAAGTTCCCTCTAAATTCAATGGCGCGGGCCCTCAGTTTGGACTAAATTTCACCTATAAGATCGTCAATGGGTTTCAATTTGTTGGAAATGCGCAGGCCTCTCTTTATGTAGGAACTTTCGAAAACAGAACTAGGTTCTCGACAAAATCAACAGACCTCGCGGCTCTTGGCGATATCAATCCCAATGTGCAATCCACAAAAGTCAAAGACAAGATGGGAATTGTACCGGGATTGGAAGGAAAGCTTGGTTTAGCCTATCAGCACCTATTCCGCCGCCATTACATGTTCAAGCTTGAAGCAGGTTATCAAGCGCAGATCTATATCAATTCCATCCGTTCCATTGACATGGGCAGCGAAGTGGCCCTTGCAGCGATCGGATCGATCGGAAGCGCAACAACCGGCGTTTATGCGCGCACCTTTGAAAGGACCGTAAGCGACTTCGGACTGGCAGGCCCCTATGTCGCTGTTGATTTTGGATTCTAACCTTCAGGCCAACATGAAAAAACTCTATTTGTTAGGTTTGGCGATCGCCTTTGCCGCATTCTCAAAGATCTCTGCGGAGCCGATACGCTCCTATCAAGAGTTGACTGAGGCAGTGAGGAGCGGCGATCGTTTTGTGATCCTGCTGGACCTCCCGCAATGCACAGGAAATGCGAACATGCCAATGGGATACTTCGCTCCAAATTCAATGATGCTGATGCCCGCAACAGCTACGGCTCCCGAACGTGTTGTCACCTCTCTTTTGCATTTTAGCGACCATACGGGCAAACCGGCCTACGAGTATGTGAAATTTACGATCCATTCCGATGGCAGCGCAATTGTTAGGACGACTTTTTATGATCCGCAGACCTTTACGCCGATAGGCCCTGGACATATCGTTCAGTGCTCGATCGGCCATGGCATAGAGATCCACCAGTAACCGAATCGGAACCGGGCCATCCCCTTCTTATCCATAGCAATTCTCTAATTGCAACAAATCCTCAAATGAAATTTAGTATGAAATGAGGTGCGAATGGACTTTCATACCGTGTATCAAGAAAAGCTCTGCTCTGCTGAACAAGCGGTGTCGCTGATCCCTTCCCGCGGCGTGATCGGCATGGGCATGCGCGCCTCCACGCCTCCGGCTCTTGTCAAAGCGCTGGCCGCTCGCGCCCGCGCAGGCGGCATTGAAAAACTGGATGTCTATTACTTGCGCTGCGGCAAAGTTGCCATGGAGACGATCTTTCAAGAAGACCTGATGGGCAAGTTCCGCCCCCACTCTTCCATGCTCACCCGCGCCGAGATGGAGTTAGCCGCCAAAGGTTTTGAAAAAGGGAAAAAATACGTCTATTTCGTGCCGATCAGCTTTAGCCAATACCCGCGGATCATTTCAGAGTCAGTTTCTTTAGATGCCTTTATCGTCACTGTCGCTCCTCCCGATAAATCAGGGTACTTGAACTTCGGGATCCACGGAGATTATGCGATCGAGCTCTCGCGCAAAGCTAAAAAACTGATCGTGGAAGTCAACGAGAATATGCCCAGGATCGCCGGACGGACGATGCTCCATCTCTCGGAGGTCGACGCGATCGTCGAAAATAACTGCCCCCTTCTTGAAGAGTTCTCGAAACAACCGGAAGAAAACGATCACAAAATCGCCAAGTCGATCACTTCGTTGATTCCTGATGGAGCGACCATTCAAATCGGGATCGGCTCCGTTCCTAACGCCGTCTGCCAAGGATTAATGAACCACAACGACCTAGGCGTCCACACCGAGGTGATCTCCTCCGGCCTTGTGGACCTCATTCAGCGGGGAGTGATCACCAACCGGAAAAAAACCCTTTATCCCTACCAAACGGTCTTCACCTTTGCCACGGGGACTAAAGAGATGTACGAATTTTTGGACGACAACCCATCCATTTGCTGTTTGCCGGTCTCCTATGTCAATGATCCTTACGTCATCGGACAAAACGATGGGATGGTATCGGTCAACTCCTTTCTCGAGATCGATTTCAGCGGACAGGTCAATGCGGAATTCCTCGGACACCAGTTTTCCGGTCCTGGAGGGCAGCTCGACTTTGTTCGAGGGGCCTACTATTCCAAAGGGGGGAAGTCGATCCTTGCCAGCCACTCGACCGGCAAAAACGGCCAGGTCTCCAAAATAGTTCCCAGGCTGAACTCTTTAGTGACCGATACGCGCATTGATGTCGACTATGTGGCAACAGAGTATGGCTGCCGCAAACTGCGCGGAAAGTCCACGACGGAAAGGACTCTGGCATTAATTGAGCTTGCCCACCCGAAGTTCCGCGAAGAGCTGTTACAAAAAGCAAAAGAGCACAACTTTATCTAACCGTATGCACTATCTCAACATCGTCCCCTCCCTGCTTTTCACTCCTGGAACCCAGTCGAAATATTTCGATCGGGCCTATGAGATCGGAGCCGGAGGCGTGATCCTCGACCTCGAAGACGGCGTAGGGGCCCAGGACAAAGATAAAGCTCGGAACAATGTGATCGAGTACATGAAATCTCAACACAATTTTACGCGGCCCTATCTCAGAATCATCCGGATAAATCCCCTTTCAACAACTTACGGCCTGCACGACCTGCTTTCTTTGATCGAAGCCCGCGTGTTTGCAGACGGCCTGTCGATCCCAAAAATTAACTCGGGATCGGAGATCAAGCTCATTTCAGACCTCTTGAAAGAAAAACAGATGAGCATCCCCCTGATCGCCCAAATTGAGACCCATGAGGCTGTTGTCAACCTCGAAGGCATTGTGAATGCAAGCCCCGATCTGCAGGCCATCGCATTCGGCGCCGCAGATTACAGTTTAGATCAAGGGAACATCCCCATCAGCTACGAGGCCCATCGGTATGCGCGGATAAAAATGGTCTTTTCCGCCAGCAAGAAAGGGCTTGGGATCCACGACTCCCCGTTTTTTGATATCCATAACACAGAAGGGCTCATCGAAGAGACGATCAAAGTCAAGGATCTCGGATTTACCGGCAAACTTGCCATCCATCCCAACCAAATCCCGCTGATCAACTCGGTCTTTGCTCCTTCGGAAAAGGAACTGGCCCGCGCCAGGAACATTGTTAAGACCTTTGAGGCCGCAAAAGGCAATGCATGCCAGTTCGAAGGACAAATGATCGATGTTCCTATTTACGAGCGGGAAAAACAGATCCTCAACCGTGCACAATTTTTCAAATAGAAGAAGGAAATACCATGGACTTTGAAGCCTATCGACAGATCGATCAGAACCGTTACAGAGAAGATTTTGGCTTTTATTTTGAGGACTTTGTCGTCGGAATGATCATTGAGCACCGTCCGGGCAGGACAGTGACCCAAGCGGACAACATCTGGAGCTCTCTGATGGCAATGAACATCGCGCAGCTGCACTTTGACGAAGTCTACGCTGCGCAGACAGAATGGAAAAAGCCGCTCGTCAACAGCCCTCTTACCCTTTCGATCGTCACAGGAATGACCGTCAACACGATCAGCAAAAAAGTTGTCGCCAACCTGGCCTGGGACGAGGTCAAATTGCCCCATCCCGTTTTTGAAGGGGACACCCTCTACGCGGAGTCGGAAATTTTAGAGAAGCGGGAGTCCAAATCGCGTCCCGGACAAGGGATCGTCTCAGTGGAAACCCGCGGTTTCAACCAGAAAAAAGAGCTCGTCATCTCTTTTCGCCGCACCGTTCTGGTCTATAAAAAAGGGCATGCCCCCGATTACTCGATCGGCGGCAAATAACTTCCTCTTAATCCCATTGAACGTTTTGATCATTTTCAGTAGCTTGGAAAGAAACTAATCCTTCCGAGGCAAAAAAATGAGAGAGATGAACCTTCAAGAACTTTCCGAGAAATTAAAAAAAGGGCTCTCTTCAGACCAGATGCTGATCGATGTCAGAGAGCCTGGCGAATACAAAACGAAGCGGATCAAAGGCGCCGTGAACATTCCTCTTAAAGACATCGGGAAGTTTGCAGATGAAATGAAAGGGTTCAAGGAGATATTCATCCACTGCGCTTCTGGAAAACGATGCAAAATCGCCTGTGAAGAACTCGAAAAAAAAGGTGTTACAGGATTAGCCCATGTCTCAGGACATCTCTCTGACTGGGAAAAAACCGGCCTTCCTGTCATCGGCGCGAAATTTTCTCTCCAGCAGCAAGTTTACATGACCGCAGGATCCCTCTTATTCTTAGGATCGCTCCTAGCCCTGATCGCCTCTCCCAAATTTGCCTACGTCCCCCTTTTCATCGGCTTTATGATGGGGCTCAATGGATGGCTCGGCACCTGCTTGATGGAGAAGATCCTCGCAAAAATGCCATGGAACCAGTCTTCTTCAAGCTGCAGTGCAACGAAGTCATAAAGATCGGCCTCGCAACTTAAAGACGAGCCGCTAAATCCTTGTAGATGTTCCTCATTCGGTAC
Organism: Verrucomicrobiota bacterium; assembly: GCA_018239665.1. GTDB lineage: Bacteria > Chlamydiota > Chlamydiia > Chlamydiales > Rhabdochlamydiaceae > Acherontichlamydia. Next base: position 28,620 of record JAFEGV010000012.1, read on the forward strand.
TCTCTAGAGCTTTTTTGGGGCTCAGGGATCGAACAGCTCTTGTCCTTAGTCCGATCGGTCCCGATGAAATACAAGTGCGCCGCCAACGAAAAGAATGCCAATTGCTTTTGCGTCGGTATTTGCCCGCCCGCTTCCTTGTAGCCGGAAGAAAAGGCCTTCTTCAACTTTTCAACTTGCTCCTGCGACAAAAGCTCCTTTGAGCGAACTTGGTTGTTTTCCCCTAACAAAAACGTGAACCGCTGGTGTTCGATGTCCGCAATGAAACTATAGAAATCTTTGGCGGGCATCCCCACCGGATCCCCTGAAGGATCGATGCTTTCGGAAAGTTTGGGAGGATCGATCCAGGTGACAGTATTCGTCTGAGGTTCAAAGAAGACGTTGATCAGCTTGGTATCGCCGTGAATGACCGCTGCGGGAAAAGCCTCGGTCTTAACATCTGCAAGCGTCCTTTCAAAAAGAGATGCCACCTTGTCCGCATCGATGCCTTCTTGAGGATAGGCCTTTAACTTTTCCACTGCCAAGGCTAAAAGCTCTCGTGTTTTCTTTTCCAAGGCCTCAGAAAGAGCTTGCGGCTTTCCGGAGACCGACCGATGAAGCGTTGCCATCGTGCGTCCACATTCCTTCATGCCCCGCTCAAGATCGGCAAATTTCAACCCGTTCTTATAATGGCTCAGCAAGGAGCATCCGGGAGCTGTGCTTTCGCACAGAAGAAAGTAGTTCTTATCGTTGTAGCTGCACTTTCCTAAGGCCCTCATTTGCGGAGAGGAAAAATTTGCCATCTCTTTGCTGCTGAGATAGTCCAACGAAAAGACCTCAGGGAAAAAGTTCTCCGAGCTCTCTTGAAACACTTTGAGGATGGCGATCGTTCGATTAGCTGCCCTGTCCCAAACAGCATAGACCTGGTCCCCCGAATACCCGACTTCTTCGACAGCTTTGATGTCCAGCTTTGCAGCGCTGCGGTCAAGGGCCTTGCATGCAAAATTTTTCAAGCAGCTCTCGAAGCTGGCTTTCTTTGAATAGTTGGTCAGGATCCGCTCTGCCGATGTTGTGGCAATGGGCCTTGCGACAGCTTTTGCGTGTTCTTGTTGGCTGAGCAGCAAAACCTTTTCGCATTCCCGTTGCAGCCGAGGCGCATGCTCAGGCAATGCGATGTAAACGTAGGCAGGAGGAGGAGGTAAATCGAGAGGCATCATCATTGTTTGCCTTGGAACTCTTGAAAAATGGGATCGTTCTGCAACAGCTCATAGAACTTCAGATTATGCAGATAACACTCTCGATATATCTCTCTATGCTCCAAGTTGCCGATCTCTTCAAAGGTCGGACTCCCGTCCGGGTCACTTGCATACCGGTTCAGTTGTTTGAAACCGGTGCTCTCAAGAGCATCCTGATGCCATTGCTGAACTGCTTGATCGATCTTCATTTCATGCCATTCTGCGTGAACATCGAAACCCTCGTCCGAACTTGCCCAATGCAACGCGTGATGCAAAAACGGGATGTCCAGCTCCTGGCATAATTTTTTAACCGTATCTTCCGGATGCTCGGCCAGCTGCTCTGCAGATACAAAAACGATCCGGTTCGGCGACTCCTTCTTGACCGTCTGGAAAATGTTGTACAACGGCTCATACCCGATCAAGTAGTTGAGGGCGGCGGGGCAAAACTGGCTCTTTTTGTAAAAGGAAATAACGGAAGAATGGGGATCCCTCATGAGAAAGACAAAATGGACCCTTTCGTCCCGGACCAACTCCAGATCATGCAGTAAATAATACTCCAAATCAAAACTGACCTCTTTAACGAACACAGCTTTGCGTTGCGCAGTGTCGAACAGAGTCTGTTTCACTTCCTCATAAGTCGCATAGGTCCCTGGAGCAAAAACATAAGGGGCATAATGGGGATGGAACTGGCAGACGTAGGGAAGGTGGAACGGTTCATGAAAGACCTCAAAATCTCCTCGCGCCTGCATCATGCGGGCGCAAGCTGCCGACATCGACCTTGGAGGAGAGATGAGGAAAACAATCCGTTCTGGAAGCTCTTCCGCAGGCAGCTTTATCCAAACACATCCCAATGCAAGACACAGGACCCATCGAATTAAAGACATAGAACTCCCCCAAAAATTGAAACTTGATAGCTCCGCTCCCATTTCCGGTCCAGAGCATAAGGGGATCCAATATACTGCCGACAGTTCAACCAGACAAGCGGTTTTGGCAGAGCGTTCGATTTTTTAGGATTTGAAAAAAGAAATATAGAACTGCTTGGCGGATAGGTTGATTGCTCTAAAACTTCCCGGCTTGGCTGATGATTAACTGGAATTAGCGCGCGGAACGGCCGTAAACAAGGGTATTAGCCCCTCTAACAAGGTAGGATGGGTGAAGATAGCATCCCGCAAAATGGTGTAAGGCTGACCGGCTAGCATCGCGATTTGGACAGCTCCCATGATTTCCCCTGCCCCTACCCCAAAAGCTGTGAATCCGATAATCCGATCGCTTTTGGCATCGATCAATGCCTTCATGAACCCGCTCGTCTCGGAAAGGGTTCGAGTGCGCAAGGCCGCCGTCATTGGAATCTTGGCAAGCCGATATGGGATCTTCTTAGCCTTCGCTTCCGTTTCGCTAAGGCCGATCCTGGCAAGCTCCGGATCCGTAAACAGGCAAAAAGGGACCTGCCGGCCCGTCGTAGAACGGTTCCCTCCCAAGATATTGTTAACAACAACGCGGAAGTCGTCAAAAGCGATATGCGTAAAATGGGGACTCCCCGCACAATCGCCCACCGCCCATACGTTCGGCGCGGTCGTTTCCAACCGCTCGTTGACCTTAATGTAACCTTTCTCCGTCAATTCCACTTTGGCCAGCTCCAGCCCGATTCCCTGCGTATTAGGGATCCTTCCGGTTGCGACGAGAAGATGGCTCCCTTCCACAGTTGTTTCTGAGGCGCCCGACAGATAAAGCTTCACTTTCTCGCCGGATTTGCCTTCCACTTTTTGGACGCGCTGATTTGTGATGATGTCGATTCCTTCGTTCCTGCACATTTCATGCAAGCCTTCCGACACATCTTCATCTTCCCGGTGCGCCAAACGCCCATTGCGCTCAATCATCGTCACTCTGCTGCCAAAGCGGCGCATCGCTTGGGCTAATTCGAGGCCGATATAGCCACCACCGATGACGAGCAAATGTTCTGGAACTTGATCTAGCTCTAAAGCTTCAATATGCGTGAGAGGGCTCGCTTCGATAATGCCCGGAACAAGATCGATTTTAGCGCGCGTTCCGGTGCTGAGGATGATCTTGTCGCCGCGCAGGATCCGCTTGCTTCCGTCAGATAGCGACACTTCGATCGTCTTCTGAGCAATGAACTTGCCCGAACCGGCAATGAGCTCCGCCCCGCTTTTCTTAAAATTGTCGAGGTGCATCTCGACAAGCCCGTCGACCATCTGGCGTTTGCGGTCCCGTACCGCAGACATATGGATCTTGCAATTGTCTTTGGTAATGCCAAACTCCTGGCCTCTCCAAAAATAAGAAGCGACCTTCGCGCTGTGGATGATATTTTTGCTAGGAAGACAGGCGATGTTCGGACAAGAGCCGCCGATATATTTCCGTTCGATGACAGCCACGCGCTGATTTTGTTTGGCAAGCGTCCAGGCGATGTATTTGCCCCCTTCGCCGCTGCCAAGCACCAAAACATCATACTCTTCTAGATCCGACATGCTTTAGTCCATTGGTACTAAGTATAATTAGGAAGATGAACAGAGTCCTGTTCATGTTGAGGATCTTTCTGGTTCCTCGCCCTAAAAACACCGTATCAAATATAAATTTAAAGCGGCGAGAACATTTTTAGCATGAGACTTGACGGATGCAACCGATTTTACTGATCTTTGCGGGTGCAACGAGCTCCCAGTTACACCTTCGCGATTGTGAAAATTATGTTTAATCTACGATAATCCGCCATCACATCTTCTAGCCTTCTAGAAATCCTAGAAAATAAAACGAGGACTCGGATGATTACGCAATTGTTTACTGTATTTAGTCTGTTGGCTGCTTCAGATGAATTATTTAAAAAGAATTCTGATCCTTTACGTCCTCAGGAGCCAAAAAACGCTATTTCCTACGATGTTGTAGAAGTTAAATACTCTAACTTAACTGCAAACGTGACCTTGGCCGGCACGTTAACCCTTCCCAGGTCAGAAAAACCTTCTCCTGCTGTTTTGCTTATCGCCGGCTCCGGCCCAATTGATCGCGATGAAACCGTATTCGGACACAAGCCGTTTTGGGTCATAGCCGACCATCTGACAAAACAAGGTTTTGCCGTATTGCGCGTCGATAAGCGTGGAATTGGGCAATCCACGGGAAATTACGTCGCTGCGACAAGTGAAGATTTCGCTGCTGACGCATTGGCCGGCGTCGAATATTTGAAAACTCGAAAGGAAGTTGATGCAAAGCAGATCGGTTTGATTGGCCATAGCGAAGGAGGGCTGATCGCTCCAATGGTAGCGGTCAAATCGAATGATGTCGCTTTTATCGTGTTAATGGCAGGGGCCGGTGTAACCGGTGAAGCCATTGTTTATGCTCAAGAAGCTCTCATTTCTCGCGCTATGGGAGTTACAGAAGAACAGTTAAGCCATCAACTTGATTTTCAGAACCAAGTGTTGTCTGTCATCAAAAATGAATCAGATCTTGAAAAAGCAGAGAACCTGCTACGGGAAATCATCGCAAAACAGTTGGCCAATCTACCCAAAGAAGAGCAACAAACAAGCGCTGACGCCATGGAAGCGCAAATGAAGCGTTGCAACTCCAGATGGTTCCGCTATTATTTGACTTACGATCCAACAACCTCGTTAAAGCGTCTGAAGATGCCGGTTTTGGTGATCAACGGAGAACTCGATTCACAAGTTGCTCCAAAACAAAATCTTCCTGTCATCGCCAAAACTCTTGAAGAGGCCGGAAACCGAAATTACAGGATTATTGAATTTCCAAAACTGAACCATTTCTTTCAAACATGCGAGACCGGATCTATTTTGGAGTATGGGAAAATTGAAGAAACGATTGCTCCTGTAGTTTTAGACACCCTATCGGATTGGATTCTGGAGACCACTGCTAATGAGTGATGATTAAAAGAGGATCAACCAAGCAGAGAGCTAGATGCTCCCCGATCCAAAAAACATTTTTCCCAAAATAAATCTCGTCCTTGCGCAAGCCTCACTGGGGCTTGATGAACTTGAACCACCGTCCCTTTCATTAAAAAGAAGGGCAAAAGTTCCTTAAGCGATTACATCCAACCTATAGAGCTCTACGATAGAAAAATTTCACAAGAAAACTCACAGGATTCTGCTAGTTATTGTGGGCATAAATTAGTAATCAGTGCACCGCATAATCAGCACATAGACAGTTTAAGTTCTACATTTCTTGTATCAGATCCCATGGAGTAAGAATCCCAAGAGGTTTTTCTGTATTTTTTCCATTTGCAGTTACAATAAGGGCATATAATCGTGAAGTTTTTCGTTTATGAATAGATTCTTTTTCTGATTGTTGAGTAAAAGCATCATGCGCTTCATTAATTGTAGCATCACGTTTTATATAATCATGGAACTGTGGCAAAGATTGTTTATTTAATACAGATTCAAGCGTTATGACCGAGAAATCGAATAGATCATCCGAGATGTTCTCAAGTGAAGCAGTAAAAGATTCAGCTGTAAAAAGGGTGAAGTAATTTTTCATCTCTACAATAATTTGAGAAAATTCACATTCCTTCATATAATTTAATGATTGTGAGAGGGTCTCGCTCCCTTTGAAAATGCGTGGATCTCTTGTGCATAAATCATAAATTTTCTTGGGCCTAATAATCGCAGCTTCAATCATTTGGAATTCTCTTACAATAGATTGGGCTGGTTCGGCTATAATTTCTACGGGATATTTCTCATGATGAATAATGGCATTCCTTAATTCAGCAAATTTTTGTAATCGATCTGCATAGCGCTTTACAGAAGGATCTTTAGAAGAAACCTGCTTTACATTATTTGTAAAAGATCCATTGGAGCAACCATATTTTTTTATTAAATATTCTGCCAAACGATTGTAGATTAACACAAACTCGTCAGCGAGTGATTGATTTTTTATAGTTTCGGTCATAATGTGACTAGTTTCTTATGGTAGGATTTAATCTTTGCATTTGTTTGTCTACTCATGCGGGAATGCACCGCAAAACCCAATTAATCGGCTACATCCAATCTCTATGGCTATCACTATAGGGAAAACTGGACGAAAAAATCCATCGGATTTTGCTATATATCAAGGGCCTAAATTAGGGATCAGCGCACATCTTCTTGCATCATTTCGTATGAAACCCGATTTTTCTTCATGAATTAATCAAACGGGTCGCGGTGCAACTATCATGGTTCAAGCATGTCAGGGAATTAAGACTTGATGGCTACGCTTCCACCGCCGGTTCGTGGCACAAGGCCACTTCACTTCTCGTCCATACGCAAGCCTCGCTGGGGCTTGCTCAAGTCCAAAAAAAAACCCAGCCAATGGCTGGGTTTATTTGAGACTTGATGGACTCGAACCATCGCCCCTCTCATTAAAAGAGAGTGGGAAATCCCTTCTAACCAGTATCATCCAATCTTTATGAGCATGATTATAAGCAAGTTAATTATTGGATACAACGGGTTTCTGCGGGGTCGAACTGGTTTTTTGGTGCAGCCGTTGCACCGCCATTGCACCGAAGAAAGTATTATTTATCACAAAGGAGCATGCTTTTACCAAGGTTCAGAAAGTACTTCAAAGATATCCCTGCGGGACAGTACTTTGGCGCATCGTTCCCATCGATGTTGTTCGGGTAAAAGATCATTTCGATAACGCGCTTTGAAAGCATTTAAGACTTCGGGATTCTTCTCCATGGACTCTTGAATTTTGATTTCAAGCTCTTCCTTTTCTAGCTCAATCCATTCATCATGAATGGTTTCCGGCAATGCTCCAAAAAGATCAAAACTGTCACGCATTCTTGCTGAAAGTACTTCGTAAACCGTTTCATCGACAGTATCTTGATAAACAAGATTCAAGAAATCTACACGGGAACGTGCCTGACCAATACGTTTAATGCGGCCCAGACGTTGCTCAAGAACAGCAGGATTCCAAGGTAAGTCGATATTGATCAAGGTTCCAAGTGTTTGTAAATTTAATCCTTCACATGCAGCATTGGTGGCAACCACAAGACGGATGGATTTTTCTCTTACTCGTTTCTTGATTTCTTCCCGTTCAACGTCTTGTTGCAGATTACCTACTATGAGACGACTTTTCCCTGTCCCTGCATAGAGCGCGATGGGTTCACAAGAACCAAATGACTTAGCCAAACTTTGTGCCATCCAGAGGGCCGTATCGTAATATTGACTGAATAGAATACATCCATGTTCCAACCACGTTTTATCGTCGCTTTTCTGCTGAGTGAGAAACGCGTGGACAGCCTTAAATTTGGGATCGTGATCTTGTTCCATAGATAGTGAATCGACAATGCATTGGAGGGCCGCCCTTTCCTGTTCGGTTTGAGGAGCCAACGGAGAGCTATCCGATTCTTCATATCCGTTATCCTGTTCAAGATTGTCCAATTCGATGAGTTCATGACGCAGGAGTTTTCCTGCAGTTGCAATTCCCGCCGCATAGCTAGAACAAATCCTTCTTAGCATTAATGTTTTGATAAATCCGGCTGCAGCCATTCTTTGTTTGAGGCAGGATGTATATTCTTCTGCGGCGCGATAAGCCCGATCAAATGATGCAGTAGTAGACAAACCCAGGCTGCCTGCGATGAAACTGTGGTCATACCCTAATCCGATTCCCTCAGGACGCGGATGAACTGTCACCTCGATGCGAGGAAGAAGTTCTTCATCTTCCAGTTCCTTGCGGGATCTTCGGACTGTATGACGGACGATTGGATTATGCTTTTCAAAAAATCGCTTCTCTTTGCAGAGAACAATTTGCCGAAACTCTTCTTGTAGGATTTGACCCAGGCTTGAAAATGGTTGGTCACTATAAGACTGATTTTTATCGACCCACAGGTCACTTCGAATCAATCCAAAAAGATCGTGTTCTTCGCGATGTGGTAAAGGATTGCGAATGAGGTCCCAAGCTTCTTGTTCATTGCTTAGATATTCCCTACCGGTAATTAAGGGAAAAATCCGGTTGCTTTGATCCCAACCTCCATGCGTTCCAAAGACATGCGGGGCATTTTGACACAGGATGCCCATCAGATCCCATAAATCTTGAGGGTCCGTTTGAATGGGAGTCGCGCTGCCCAAAAGAACATGGCGAGACAGTGTGGCCGCTTTACGCATGAAATCGAGCAGGTTGTTGTGTTCTTTACCTTGCTCACCTTTTGTCCAAGTTCTGCGCGCTTTGTGTGCTTCATCAAGAATAATCAATCCAAATCTTTTTTTCTGTAATTCCTCGCATTCTTCCGTGCCGCGAGTGATTAATCCTGTAGAGACAATGGCAATCTGGCAGGGACATTTTGCTATGCTACGAAATCCTTGGGAAGCGGGAAGAAAATGCCCAGTGTGATCAAGCCAGCCCTTTTTTCCTTTTTCTGCAGTCCATACAGCAGTAGGCATTCCAAGAAGGATTTGTAATTCCTGTTGCCATTGCAATGTCAGAGTGGAGGGCGCAAGAATGAGAACAGGTCCATCGTTCAGAAGAGTAGTCATTAGGGCGCAAGTGCCAAGAGATAGAGTTTTCCCTAACCCCACTTCATCAGCCAGAAGGAGGCGCGCATGGTCATAGCGTTCACGATATTCCAGGAATTGAGCGACGAAAGCTCGCTGCCATGGTTGCAATTGGGTGCCTGCTCGATAGATGGGAGATTCAGCAAGTGCAGCTCCTGGCAAGGCATTAGGAAATCGACGAAGTTGATCAATCGGCACCTCTTCTCGTTCTGCCAATCGCTGAATTTCTTCTAAAATGACTGCGGGAAGGGGGATTGATTGCTCCCAAAGAGCGTCAAATTCTTCCTCAACCCACGCCACAGCTTCTGAAGATCGATCTTCCCACACCAATTCATAATTTCGACGAAAGGCATTCCTAGTCTCATTCACAGATCCAATAAAAGAAGTTTTGGAACCATCTACTAATTCGATCACCCCAGCCTTGCCATGTAGAAAGAGCTTTTTTTCTGGGACAACCCGAATCTCGATGTTGCCGCGCGAAAGGAGTTGATGCAGACGCCCGTAATCTTCGCGCTGCAGAAGAGAGGATTGAGGAGCTTCTTCATTCCACTGCTCCCGAAACAGAAAATCGATCATAGCCTGGGAAAGGGTATTTAGGTCATCGCGATCCAGAGCGCTATTGCACACGATCTTGACCTCTTCAATGCTCGAAAGCTCTTCACCGATCAGATCGAATATAGAGGAGCGGAAATAGCCAGCAATTCGTTTGTAACTACGGGCTCCTTGCAGCCGCTTGGCAAGAAACACTTGATCCAGTGCTTCTCTCCGTGAGGAAAATCGGAGAACACTCATCCAACACGCTCATTGGCTATGAGGTTAGCAAGAATACGTGCCTGTTGCGCTTCTCCTGGCCGGAGTTGCTCTAGCCGTTTTGCCAAAAACACTGCAATTTCCCGAAGAAGAGGACGATTAGGAATATATGAACCTATTCCTACCATACCAGCGAGCTCTTTTAGAACTTTGCTTTCAGGAACCTCTCGTTCTAGTTGCCAAAGAGCGTAGAGTATGTATCGCAAAGGAGAGCTATCGAATTCCTTCTCTCCGGTAAGTTGCCCCTTTCCCAGCTCGCTGCTGGATTTAAGACGAGCTTGGTTTGGTTTCAGATTGGCCATCATGGATTTGAAGTCAGGGCAGCGATAGGATTTAGCAAAAGTCTGATAATTATCAAGACTATTCAGCCCTTGATATTCCTGATCAAGCATTTTGAGATAAAACCGTTCACTGGAATTCAGGTTTTTCCAAACAGGATCGGACAAATCCTCGGGAACAAGTAGTGTATCAGCTAACTCAGCAGCCCATTTAATAAGCCTTTCAGCTGTACTCGTTTCTCCCTTTTTGCGCGGCAGCCTTGCTTCGCGTTCCATGTTCTTACCGTCAATCTCTTCATAGCGAGTCAAGACCCGAAGAGCGGCTGCATAACCAGCCATTTTTAGATCTGCATCACTAAAGAGGTTTTCATCGCGATATTCTGGTTTTTTAACTTTTTGATTAAGGTTCGTAAGCAATGCATGTTGTTCTCCTACTTCTTTGCGGATTTCATCAGCCACCTCGTCAGAAAAAGCGGAGTTTTTTGCAGTTCGTTTCCGCAAAATAAGTAATATCGTTCCTGTGACGTAACCACCCTTTTTTAGGCCTGAAGCAGTTTCTGTCGCAACATACCAGGCGGCAGTGACACGCAATCCCGAAGCCCAGAGGATTTGGGCCAGATCGGCCCAGATTGCGTTGGACTGATGGGTGAACATTAATACTTGGAGACCATTTTCATTCATACAGGAAGCAAGATGAGAAAAACTGTCGATCATTACTGTTTTGAATTCATGATCTTCACCCTTAATGGCAAGAGCTCTTCGCGAATCCCAAATCCAATCGGCAAATTCTTTCGGTGGATTTTTGCGGAGCCATGCAATAAAAAATTCTGTAATCTCTTCATATTTAACCGCATCACCATAAGGCGGATCGGTGATAATGAGGTCGTGTGAATGAGGGGTCTTGTTCGCTGGGTGATTGCCGATAGAGAGGTTGACACAAGACAACAAAGGAAATGTTTTATAATCATATTCCAATAGAGGCAAAAGATGAATAGAGCCACGACAGGAATAATTCCATAATGTATTTAAAGCTTGGTTTGAAAAAGTCATTTCTGATGTATCTCGCCCTATATGCCAGCAACACAAACGCGATCCATAATTTAATATGGGTCCCATTCCGACTTTTGCGGAAGCATCAGCATGTCGGTTCACAAGCGAAAGCAATAGTAACTGCCTAGGGTTAAAAAGATGGTGCCAGTAGGTCCATCCGCGCTCGCGAATTGGTTGTTCATTATTGTATCCCGTCCTAATTTCATCTTCGGGTATCCACCCCTTGACCTGCCATCGGGAAAGGTTACGAGACACGTAATCGATAACTTCCTGTTCCCGTTCTTCATCCTTGAGCGTCACTGGAGAAAATTCAGTTGAGCCGTCCTTATTTTGCCATTGGATACAGTAGAGTCTTTCTTGGAACACGTCGTCTTTGCGAAATATGATGTCCGATTTCTCCCAGCGCCTTAAGGAATTTGGGCCACTATCGCGGATAGAGGCGATTTTTCTAGCTTGACCAGGTTCTTCGAGTTGAGGATGGAACAATTTTCCTTCTCGCACGGTCCCCTGCTTTGCGCGTATCATTTCCGCATCGCTTACGCCACTTACGATATCGATTTTGTACCGTTTCTTTTTTGGATCTGAAATCAAGCGGGCGACTACTTTCCGTTTGCCTGAGATGATGAAACTGGGCATCATCGGCACTTTCCAACCGGTAACAGGACAGATGCATTCGCAGCAGTAGAGATAGTTCTTTGCTCTTCTGCCTCGTGCGTCCTTTTCGAATCCAAGAGCATCCATTTCGGTTTCGACCTTCTGGATAAGTCTATGGCGCACTTCAATCATATTTTTTCTCGCTTCTTCTGTTGCGCCGATCATGTGGAATGATCCCCAGGTAAGCATGCAGGCAATGGGATTTAGGTCGGAGGCATAAGTATCACATCCTGTGCGGGCTGCTTCGAAAGGAATCTGTCCCGATCCGGAAAAAGGATCGCATACTTTGGGCCGATGGCCAAAACGCATAATTCCTAATTGCTCAATAAGCTCTGGGATTGAGAACGCGTGAGTTCCGAGATGTTGATTGACCTTACTCCAGATGTGAGCATGAAGGTGAATAGGATCACAGTTCTCAGCCCTCTCTGAATGTTCGACCCATTCGGAAAACGTTTTAGGATTCGCTTTTTTGTTTTTCAGTCTTTTTTTCATCGACGTTTCGTCGATGCCCATCAACATGTCGAAGATAGCGAGATCCTGCTCCGAGTCATTGGTAGCGGGAAGAAGGGCACCAAGAATGCAGGCGCGGTTCAGTATGAGAGGTTTTCTTCCTTTCCAGTAGGAACCAAGAGCTGTGAGGGTTTTTCCTGCTCCCGCCATTTGTTCTTTGTATGATTCCAAAGAGATTTTTTGAGCAGGGAAAGTGCGCTCGATAAGAGAAGGCGCGTTTTTCAGGGAAAATGGTTTGATCTTCAAGATTTTACCTCCTCATAAAAGAAAATTCGGGATGCTGATGAGCCTGTTTCATAGGCGGGAGAGAAGCTGGCTCCTTAATAATCCGGCGGGTTTCCCGTTCCTGGTCAATGCCCCCGATAGCGACGCGTAGAGCTGTACGCCAACGTGAGTGGACCTGTTCAGAAAGCCCCCCCTCTGCCGCTGCCATGGTGAACAACCACCACCTCTCTTCGGGGCGAAGCGCTTTCCAGCGAGCAATGGCCTGTTCTATCTCTGGATCATGCTTGAGAAATGACTCGACGGCCCAAGCAAGGACGCATAACTCTTTCCCTAGAATCCGTTCTACTTTCACGGTTCCTGTTGTCCATGCTCCTACCGGGAGTTTACGCGCTTTGAGGCGAAGATTGAAGTCAGCTGCAAGATCTTTCGCGATTTTGCTCCAAATGGCTCGGGGAAGGGCTGCTCGTTTAAGTTCAGTACACTGTTCTTCCGTCAACCCAAAGTCCTCATAAATGACAACTGGTTTGCCTTGGTTACGGGGAATCTCAACTCGAAAATGGGGGGTTCCAAATTCTCGAAGAGCGCCAAAACCTTCAAATGCTTCCCGATTTTTCATTGTTTTACCTCAGCGTTTTTGTAAGAAAGTTGCAACCGCTCTGCAAGAAGCTCAAGATCTTGAGGAGTTTGGAAGCGGATTTCTGAAATTTGCAAGGTAAGAATTGGCTTATCGCCAAAATGTCGAGCATGAAGCTGGATTGCCTCCTCCCAGTGCGCGGGATCAGTTTCCCAGGCATCGAGAGCGCGAAGAGCAAGAGTTTTTGAACCATCCTTTAAGTCAACGCTTCTAACATAAAGAGTTGCGCCTAATGTTCTAGCTTCTGCTAATAGCTTCCAAGCCTGCGCATCAGCAAAAGTTCCGTTATTCTGATTCAGATTTAGCCAGGCGGGCCGTAGTGGATCAAGAACTGTTTCACCGTTTCCACCAAGACTTGGATACATTTCTTTCCAATGAGATTCTAGACCATCAGCTTCAGCATAAACGAGTAAAGTGACAGCTTCAGATCCAATGTCCAGAGCCCCATCTACTGAGGATCCACGGAGCTTAGGATCGCTTCCATCTAATGTGTATTTGAGCAATCCGTAAGGCAAGGCTTTGAGTTCAACTAAGCGTTTTTTACCCTGGACTTTGGGTGGCATGGCAGTAATCTTGATGGAGCCTTTGTGTTCAACAGGCGCTCCCTCTCCTGCCTCACCGGTGGGATCTACGGCAAGAAAATAGAGTCGGAGTTTCTGGGTAGAAAACCTTTGTCCATTGAGTTGTGTTCTTTGTTTGAGAGGGACATTAGGATGTTCAGAATAATAGATTTCCGGAGAAGACCCAGCATGAACAGCAACCACTTCCAATTCATACGTTCCGTCGTCGCGAAGTGGGGCTACCTGGGTGATTCGGACAGTAGGTTTTTTAGGGGCAGGCTTTTTATTAACCCAACCATTTTCTTCTTCCCATCGACCTTTTTGAATAGCCTTTTTACGGATATCATCCAACATTCCTTTGCGCAGCCACGGAAAGCGGGTATTTGATTGAGATCTCTCAACCAAATCAGCCCAGCGCACACGATCTTCACCTTCAAAAAGGTCGCGCTCCATTCGACTTTGAAGCATCTCCTCTTCAATATTGGGAATGAATTTAGCTACTCCAGTAGCGCTTAAGGCGTCTTCGAGCTCTTTTTCCCCATCGAATCCATTATTTTGGTGAGATCGGGTCCACTGAATGGGAACCGATCGCAAATAGGCTTGTTTTTCTGAATCATTCCATGAAGGAAAGAGAATTTGGTTAAATAAGGCAAGAAGCGTGGAAAAGAAATCCTTTTCTGCTCCCTTTTTACGTTCTTTAAACTCTTCCGTTTCTTTTTCCTTCCCAAGCTGATTTTCCCCTAATTTTATAGCATAAAGAAAACGTGTAGCTCGATCCAGCTCAGCCAACAATGTTGGAGAGCCAGTCAAAATGCAAAAATTGTTCTTTTTCGTAGAAGTCGAAAACAATTCCTGAATTCGCTCTGGAGGGATTTTACCATCGGGATCATAGATGATGAGGGGACGTTGGGTTTTGATGCTTTCTTGCACTTCGTCAAGGGTCGGGAGAGCAAAAACTTCCTGATACACGGATTTTGTTTTTGCCGTAAATAGCTGACGGAGCTGTTCTCGTTTGAGATTATCCACCTTGGGCTGAGGAGCATCTTCGGCCCAACGCTGCAGTTTTTTGGCCAAGTTTTCCTGGGTATCGAAATAGTATTTACTATCAGATGTGGAATGAAGATACCAAGCATGACTAGACAAATGCTGTAAAGCCATTTTATACTCCTCCTGATCCGATCCAGGAGAGGTCAGGCATTCAAGAATGTCAGATTCCGAAAGCCCCTTGATCGCGTGAACTGAGGTCGAAAGACTGCTAGCTAGAATCAGGCTGGCGATTTTCTGCCCTGCATAGAAATCGTTCTTGCTTGGGATTCCTTGGGCGATGGCGCTTCCATGCTCATCCCAGATATCATGAGCTATCACATCGGGCATAGAGCGGATGCCTATGAAGGCATTACGTACTTCGGCGATGCTAAAGTCAAACTGCTCAGCGCCTATTAAGAATGCCCTTTCATCCTTCCTTTCCCATACGGATCGTAAAAGGCGAGAAACCAGTTCGATTAAACCACGTGTTTGGCGAAACTTTTCGTTCTCTTTAAATAAAGCAATCAGAGTTTTCAGTTTGGGATGGAAAGGATATGTGGAGGCAATTTCGTCGGCGATAGATTCTGCAGATCGATCAACAAATTTGGACCGTCCGGCCTCCTTAAGAGCATCCCCATAACAAGCAGCAAGCTCCTGAATTGATTCTTCGTTTGGCAGTTTTTCAAACAGGTTTTTCTTGAGGATGGCATAGATTTCCTGGCCTGTGAGATCGACTGGAGTAATTGTTTTTGCCTGTCTTCCAGCTTCCTGCTGCAGATTGCGTAATGCTGCCCCAATTCCCTTGCTTCCTTCACCATAGGCAGCATCCAAATCGGATAAAATGACGCAGACATTGTTTTTTTTAGAGGCGGCCGTCAGAAGCGAAGCAAGGCTTTGTACCAATAAATCAGCCTGAGACCCGTTTCCAGAAGGGATTGCACCATGATGTTGAATATAGGGAGGTAATTCGTCTAGAAGGATCAAGTACGGCTTGTTGTCAGCGAATACTTCCAGCCAACTTCGCTCATCGGGAGGAGTATGTAATGTAGCTTTTTTGAAGATTTCGTTCTTGTCCAATTGTTGAGCTATTTCTTGCCAGAACCAGGTGTTGGCATTGCGTCCATTAAAGGTAGCTACCGCCGCCTGTTCAAAAGGAAACTGCTTGAATAACTCCGGGCAGATGGTTTTACGTAACTCTTGGTGGCGAGCCAAAAGACCCATTGCAACCAGAAGGTGGGTTTTTCCTCCTCCCATCGCCTGTTTTAACAGAAAGACCGACTGCTGAGAGCGACCGCTCAATCGAGAGAGTCCCTCTTGCATGAGCTCCTTAAGACCTCCGGTCAAGTGTGTATTAGCAAAAAATCGCATCCCTTGCTCAAGATCAGTAATAGCGTCTTGAAGATTAGCGATCTGATTGCTAACGCGGATGTCTAGGGCTTTTGGTTTTATAGTACATAATTTCCAAACTGGCGAGATATTCATTAATTCTTCCTCAGCAAAATGTAGTTGCTGTGGAGAATGATACATTTTAAGAGGATTTGAATGAATAAAACTTATTATTTTGAATTAAAATCAAAAAAATTTTAATTATACTTATTTAAACAAGAAACAATGCAGAATAATCGCAACACAGAAAAGCAAATCATTTTTGAAATGGAATATAATTCTCAGAGAACTAGAAATCTGATTTGTCGGAACAATTCGACTCCTTTCAAGCTTTTACGAACA
Source organism: Verrucomicrobiota bacterium (assembly GCA_018239665.1). Lineage (GTDB taxonomy): Bacteria > Chlamydiota > Chlamydiia > Chlamydiales > Rhabdochlamydiaceae > Acherontichlamydia. The sequence continues at coordinate 44,790 of JAFEGV010000012.1, forward strand.
AAAGTCCAAGGCTTTCTCGACTGCCCTTGTTGTTTCTACCTCGAACGTCTATGCGGAACAGATCAGCCGAATGGAGCTCCATTTCGATTGAATACAGCCGTCGACACATTGTAAAAAAAAGGATTTGATAAGCATCGCGAAGAACAGAGGCCGCATCCGCTGATGATCGAACACAACATCAACGCCGTTACTTTCTTTCATCCCAATCTTGACATTTGGCAAGCAAATTTCCAGGAAGTCCAATACATCATGAACCGACGAATCTCATCATCACAGGAGCAATCGATGACCTTTGGATCATTCCGGCAGGAGAACAAATCATTGTTGATTACAAAACGACCTCTACCTCCAAAAAGATAGAATTGGACGATAGCGCTTATAAGACCAAATTGAAAAACCAGATGGAAATCTATCAATGGCTCTTAAGGCGCAAGGGATTTAATGCAAGCCTCACTGGTGCTTGCTCAAGTCCAAAAAAAAACCCAGCCAGAGGCTGGGTTTATTTGAGACTTGATGGACTCGAACCATCGACCCTCTCATTAAAAGTGAGATGCTCTACCGACTGAGCTAAAGTCTCGTAAAGGGGCAAGTACTCGCTGATGGAACACTTGCCTTATGACCCCAAGGGGATTCGAACCCCTGTTCGCAGAATGAAAATCTGATGTCCTAGGCCAGGCTAGACGATGGGGCCATTATTTATCAAATTTGAGCCATTATCATAGA
>JAFEGV010000130.1 GCA_018239665.1 Verrucomicrobiota bacterium
GACTTTATGGACTGGGCTGGAATTCCAAACGACCACGAAAGAAACAGCTTTAGAAGCGCCGTTCGTCCATTTGAAGATGCGGAAGACCTGGACGAGCCCCAAGAACAAACGGTGAGAAAACTCCTTTGCAATATGGCCGAGTATTTCGAACAACAGCAAGCTCGCGTCGGCACAGGAACGCCGGAAGAAACAGCGCTTAAAGAACAGTTCGCACGCGTCTTTTCTAGCATTATCGATGCAGATAACAACTGCATCGACCAAATGCAAACGCAAATCCAGACGCTGCTCCTCGACATCGTTGCAGAAGGAGATGCAGCCAGCGCAGATGGATCTGTTCAAGCAAAGATCATCAACCGGGCAGGTCTTGCTCTTTGCAAATACCGCCAGAACCTCTTAAGAGAAATCCTCGTTCGCCAAAATCCTAACAATCATCACATGGCCGACCTAGAACGGGACGTCACCCAAAGAGTTGCCGAAGAGTTGGGCTTGCAAGGAAGCATCTTCTCCGTAGGCGCTGCCTATTCTTTCGATAGCAACTTGGAAAGAAAGGTCGATCGAGCGCTGCAAGCTTTCAGGGAAGAGTACAAGCCGTTTGAACACCTCGTCAAAGAACTTAGGACCTACCATGGCGCTTACCAATCCTTGCGCAACGCGATTCTGATCTGGGCGAGCGAATATTACGGCTTTGCCGATGAACCAGGGAGTAATCTTCCTGATGGAACGCCAGCCCCCGATATGGAAGCCAGGTTGTCGGAAGACCCTGCCAATGTGTTGAGCTACGGCGGCAATTTTAACTGTCCTGGCGTGGTCTTAATGCTCGATGCGCTAGGGCTTGTCCGTGAAACAACGGCCCAAGCAACAACTTAAAAACAACATAACCAACTAATAAAATAAGGTGCGATATGGCGACAGTAGTCGGATCCCTTCCCCATCAGTGTTATGACCTATTGATCGAACCTTTTAACCAAGGCTTCTACAACATCCGCGATGCTCTTTCGGGGACAAAAGTGGAAACAGTTGCCCAGAACCGCCTTAATGCTAACGAAACGGAAAGAGAACTTTCCTTAATTGAAAGGGTCAGCAGCGCTGTCGTAGGAATTATTTTGTTGGTCCCGATCATTAACAGCATTGCAATGACTATCCTTATGGCCCTAAAGAGCGATTTCATTTATCCAACCAAAGTTCTCGAGCAAACCAGTCAGGTTGAAGAACCGGAAGAGACTGACGACCAGACTGAAACACAACCTCCTCCTCCAACTCCCGAACTCCCTATCGCCCAAATTGACCTATCACCGATCTCGCCTGAGGAAATGATTGCTAGAAAAAGAGCTGCCCTTGCACGCCTTGACACCATAGAGAACATGGTCAGGCCGGGTCGAGATCCCGTTGCTGAACTAGACAGCCATTTTGTGCCCCATTCGCAGATCCTCCGATTCAATTTGGACCAGGTATTGCAAAGATACCAGACTGCTCACACTCCGGCGAAATTGTTCGATTTCATCAATTGGGCTGACATCCCTGCTGACGACCCTCTACGACATTCATTTACCTGGGCAGTGAATCCATTCGAAAATCTGTCAAACCCAAGCCGTCAACAATCGACGATCAGAGCTCTTCTTTCCAATATGGCCGAATACTTCGAGCAGCAACAGGCTCGGGTTACTGTCGGGTCTCCAGAAGAAGATGCGCTTAAAGAACAATTCAGACGGGTATACTCCAGCATTGTCGACGCCAACAGAAATTGCACTGACCAAATGCTAAGCCAGGTCCAAACACTGATCATCGACACCGTTGCCGAAGGAGACGGCGGAGGGGATGGCGTATCAGCGCAGACTAAGATCATCTCTCGAGCAGGTCTTGCACTGGGCAAATACCGCGCCAACCTCTTTAAAGAGATCATCGTTCGCCAGAATCCCCACCAGAGTCACATGGCCGATTTCGAACGGCAAATCACACAGCGGGTCGCTGAAAGAATAGGACTGGAAGGAAGCATCTTTACTGTAGGGGCCGTCTATAATTTTACAGACAATGACGAACTTGACCGCAAGGCCTATCGGGCTTTGGAAACATTTCGGCAAGAGTACAAACCTTTACAACACCTCCTGACGGAACTGCAGACATACTACGGAGCGCATCAGGTCCTGCGCAACGAGCTTTTCCTATGGGCTAGGGGGTATTTTGACTTTGGAATGGAAACAGATGACGACGGAGATCCGGCTCCAGCTAATCTTCCGGATGGCTCTCCTGCCCCGCATATGGTCGCCAGGTTATCGGAAGACTTTGATGCCCTTCCTGCATCGGAAGGGGGCAACTCAACATTTCCAGCCTTAGCGCTTATGCTGGAAACCTTGGGACTGATCCGTCAACCCTAATCCATTAGAGATCTAATAATTCAAAGATCTCCATTTTGAATTTACTTGGGTATAATCCCATTACAAATTACAATTTACTATTTTGATAGGCGACCTATGATCTCACGAAATGATGACTGTTGGTGCGGAAGCGGCAACAAATGGAAAAAATGCCATTTTCCCGATACAGGACCTAAAGCCAATACAGCCCTTGCGCAGCAGTACCTTAAAAAATATGGGATCATCCTTAAGACTCCCGAGCAGATTGCAGGGATACGTAGAGCATGCCAGCTTGCCGCATCGATCCTTGACCAAACCTGCCGGATGGCCAAAGCAGGCGTTACCACCAATGAGCTCAATGCATTTGCCCATAAGCTGCACGTCGAGGCCGGCGCAATTCCCGCTCCATTAGGATATGGGCTTCCTCCCTACCCAAAGAGCATTTGCACTTCGCTCAACGATGTGATCTGCCATGGCATCCCCGATGATATTCCGTTGAAAGAGGGAGATTTTCTCAACATCGACGTCTCCTGCATTCTGGACGGATACTATGGAGATTGCAGCAAGATGGTCGCTATCGGAAAGTTAGACGAAGAGAAGCAGAGGGTCATGGAAACGGCCTATGAGTGCCTCATGCGCTCGATCGCCATCTTAAAGCCGGGCGTCATGATCTACGAGATCGGCAACGTGATCGAAACTTACGCCGCATCCCGCAAATGTTCCGTCGTGAACCAATTCGTCGGACATGGCGTTGGACTTGAGTTCCATGAACCGCCTCAGGTCCCCCATCATTTCAACAACCTCAAAATCCCTCTAGCCGCCGGGATGACCTTTACGATCGAGCCCATGATCAACGGCGGGGTCCGCACAGGCCATATCGATCCGCACGACCAATGGACTGCCCGAACCAACGACGGCAAGCCGAGCGCGCAATGGGAACATACGATCCTAATCACGGAAAATGGGCACGAGATCCTCACGCTGCTTCCAAAGTAAGTGATTTGGCTCAATCCAATAGAGAATATTGGTTGCTTTTCTGATCGATCACCTCTTGGAGCATTTCCGGAAGAGAACCTTTTTTAGTTTTTGGCTTTGCCTTCCTAGGCTTAGGCGTCTTTTTCTTAACGCTGAGCGTTGAAATGATCTCTTCTAGCGATATGACTTGGGCTTCGAGGTCTTGGCATTGCTCGATCAAAGTTTGGAGCTGGGCCTGATAAGCTAGCTCTTCCGGGCAATCAGAGCGCCTTTCCTCATCTTGCATGCGGAGGAGGGTCATCTCCCCTTCCAGGCGGAAGAGTTCTTTGCGAGCTTGGTTCAAGGCTTCCGACTTCTCTTCAAACTGTTCTTTCAGAAGAGAGTGCTGATGCTCTAATTGGCGCATCTCTTGAGGCGGTTGAGGCCCCCCGTTTTCTTCATCGCTCTCCTGGGAAACAATCGGGTTGACCACTTCCTTTGCTTTTAGCGGCTCTGCGTACTTATATTTGATCACCTGCGCTTGAGCGTCTTCCAACGCGGTTTGAAAAGCCTTTTCTTTGCGTTGATAGCCGGCGATCTCTTCATTGAGGGCATCGAGTTGCTGACGGAGCTTCTCAATCTCTTCGTAGGCGCGGTTCTGGTTCTCAACGGCAGCATTGCGCGATGCAAGGGCCGCTTTGAACTCATCGGCAGAGCCTTTAGGCTCTTTTTCAACTTGGACATGCGCAAGATTGACCATCTCTTGCAAACGGCGGACCGACAGTTCTAAATCCTCTTTCTTTTGCTCTCCCGCTCCTATCCATTGGAAAATCTCCTCTTGCCCGAGCAAGACGATCCCCCAGCTCAAAACCGT
>JAFEGV010000131.1 GCA_018239665.1 Verrucomicrobiota bacterium
ATCGATCGATTGGCGCGCCAGGGCAAACATCCCCTGTCTTCGGTCGACATCTTTCGTATGCATTTTTTGCATGAGCTCTTGCAGCTCGAGCTTCTCAGTTGGGCTCAAGCTCTGTCTGCGCTGGTAGAGATCAAATGCCCGTTTTTCCCATTCTTCCTGAACTAGTGGATGCTGGCTTTCCCCTTTTTTCCCTTCCTGCTTAAAAGCGCTATAGTCGTTCATCAGCTCGTAAATGCCCTTGCAATCCTCTATGCCCAAACCGGAGAACATCTCGAAGACCCTGCCTAACGACAGGTCGCTGTTGCGGTAATATTCAACTGCCTTAGTGACCGTCTGGAACTGCCGTTTCATCCAGCTCAATGGCTGGACCACCTTGCCAAAAATGCCCCAGGAAGAGCTCTCCTCGCCTGGGTTATTAGCGGGAACATCTTCGGCTGCGATCGGCATCTTCTCGGCCATGACGATAGGTTGCGGCTGGAGATCGCCTTTTTTGGACTCTTCTTGCACCAACACTCTATGGCCTGCCGTATGTCCTTTTTGGCCCATTTCATCAATCTCTGAAGCAGTGAGGCAGCTCAGCGTAGAATCGAGCAAGGAAGAAGAGGCTCCCCCTTCCAGGCCATTAGACGTATTGGTCAGCGTTGAACCTAATAATGTAGCCATAATAAAGACCCCGCCAGCCTTAATAATTGTTAATTAGTAAAATATATAATCTATGTATATAACATTTTACCAAAATATTATTAAAACTCAATAAACGTATAATAAAAAAATGATTAAGCTGAAAATTCAGTAAATTAATGATTTACAACGGCTTAAAGTAAACAATATATTTTAACTTAAAAGCCTGTTATCGAAAGAGTTATGAAAATTTAAAAACAAGAATTATAACGAATAAATATTTAATTCTATCAACTAAAATTAATAATATAAGCCACTGTATAATAAAAGCTTAAAGTTGACTTATTACTCAATTTTAAATATAATTAAAGCAGCAAAAACAAAACTAATTGCTAATTCTCATAATTAACTAACGAATTAAAACGGATAAAAAATTATGACTAGCACTCTTCATTCTGATCAGATCAGAGGCCTTAAAATCTTCGATTCTGCAAGCCAGCCTTTGAAGCTCTGCCGCTCTCATCAAGAGATCCTCAGAGATGATATTGCTACGGATGTCAACGACCTGGTCCGGTCCAGCTTTTTTCGAGAGAAGTTCAGAGACTTATTTCCTGCCGACCGCACCGGCGCCCATTTTAACATCCGCCTTACAGACCATTCCCTCATTGTCCAGCTCATGCGCGAAGATGACTCCGGCCGCCGCCTCAACCCGGAAGGGCAAGCCCTTGCCATCGACCTGAGCGCGCCTGACAACGAAGAGGTCATCGAGATCAACACAACGATCCTCGATAAAGCCGACGCCATTTACCAAGAATGCCAAAACGAGCATATCCGCTCCCATCGCACCACCGTCTCGCACCCCCTCCGCAGCCGCGATGTTTCAGACCTAAGGCACGTATCGGAAGACGACCTGCGCGACGAACTAGAGGCTAGGCGCCGTTACCGACGCCCTGACCTGACGCGCGTATCGGAAGATGACCTGCGCGACGAGCTCGATGCCCGCCGCAGCTACCGACGCTCAGAGCCAAGGTATGACCGAGAACCTGCCTATCGCAGGACCAGGTCCGATGCGCCCGACCGCGCAGAGCGCCGCACAAGAACATCCCCTTCAGATACCCCCTCCGACTCGCTCCGCCGCGCCCGCGAACTCCAGCTCGATCTGCAACTGCAGGCAGACAGGCTCTCCAGAAGCCCCACTATGACCATAGATCAGCTAGCTCCGCTGCACGAGCAAATCCGCCGCCTTGAACAGCAGATCCAGCGTTTGAGCGAACAGCTCGGCTCGCCTGTAGCAACAACTGTAGCCGCTTCCTCCGATCCAAGCCCTGTCTTAGAGAGGATCAACGAGCGACTTGGCCGTATTGAAGAGCGCTTGAACCGGCTCGAAAATCCTGGGACTGCCGCCTCTACAACCTTATCGACCGACCGTCCCGAAACGCAAGACCGCACGGCAGATCTATCAAGACGAATCGATGATCTCACTCACCGCAACGAAGAGCTTGCTTCTCAACTCTCTTCCATGTCGACCCCTTCGCCCACCCTGCCCCACTTAAGCAACGAACAATTTGAAACGATGACCGCTCTTGCAAAAGACCTCGACGCCCCTTCCGTTCGAGGAGACGAAGATTTCCCGTTCGGAAAAGACACCCTGTTCATGGATTTTCCTGAACCTGTCCGCGATTCGGTCTACTTCCAAATGTACACCCTCTGCAATCCTTCCCGCGTTCCGGACATCTGGAGATGCGGAGAAAAGTTCTTCCTCAACAAAGAAGGGCTCCACTCGAACAACAACCTCCGCTCCCTAGCGATCACACGCTACCAGCTCCAGTCGCTCGGCAATGAATTTGCGATCTTAGGCAAAGCCCAAGCTCCTTCGGCCGAACTGCTTGCCCGTTTCACCCAACTTCCGCAGATTGATCAAATCGGGGTCCTGCGCCAACTCCAGTTCTTGCGCAGACAGAGCCATGAAGAACTCGATGTCACCCTCAATTCTTTCCTAGGCCGCAGCGGCACGCCGACTTCGAATGAAGAGCGCAACGAAGCGATCTCCCGTTATCTCCAAGCGCAGATCACCGACCGCTATGGCAATGAGCTCTCTGATCTTAGCGAAGAGCTCCAGGAGCTGTCGGAAGAACTTGAAGCGACCAAACTGGCCCTGCGTGAAGCCGAAGACCGCCACCGTTTAGAACTGCAAAGACTACGCACTGGAAGCCACCAGGCAGTATGACCATTTAATTTGGGATAACCAACCATTATGACTGGCACCATCAACCCTGACCAGATCAAAGGCCTCAAAATCTTTGATTCTGCAAGCCAGCATCTACCCCTCTGCGGCTCGCATAACAGAGAGCTCAGCGAAGAGATCGCAGGGGATCTCGACGACCTCGTCCATTCCCATTTTTTTCAAGAGAAGTTCGGCGCTCTTTTTCCGGAAGACCTCGCAGGCGCCCATTTGAACATGCGCCTCAAGGACAACTCCCTGATCGTCCAGCTCATGCGCGAAGAGAGTTCCGGCCGCCGCCTCGCCCCTGAAGGAGAGGCCGTTGTCATCGATCTTACGGCGCCTGCAGACGAAGAGACCATCGAGATCAATCAAACGATCCTCGATAAGGCCGACGCCCTTTTCCGAAAATGCCAAAACGGGCACATCCGCTCCCATCGCTCCACTGCAGCCCCCTCCCTTCGAGACCGGGCCGTCGACTTGACGCGCTTTTCTAATGACGACCTGCTCGACGAGCTCGCTGCCCGGCGCCATGACACCATCGACGATCTAGTCCCTACTCCCCGTAGAACGCGCTCCGCTTCTCCCGACCGCTTAGAGCGCCGCACGAGAGGGACCCGAGAAAATCCAGACGATACCCTACGCGGCGCACGGCAAGCCCAGCTCAACCTCCAGATACAAGCGGAACGGCTTTCCAGAGACTCCGATGCGACCGATGAGCAGCTAATCCCATTGTACGAGCAAATCCGCCGCCTCGAAGAACAGATCCAGCGTTTAAGCGAACAGCTCGGCGCTCCGGCGTCAACAACGGCAACAAGGGCATCCGATTCCACCCCTCTTCTAGAAAGGGTCCTCGACCGCCTTGCCCGCATCAATGAACGCTTAGACCTGTTAGAAGGCTCCCGCACAGTCCCAACAACAACTCCTTCTCCCGATCGGACCGATTCCCTTGAGCAACCCGACCGCACAGCAAGAAGAGAGGAAGACTCCGGCAGCAGAGCCGCCCGATCCGATTCGACGGAACAAACAGACCTCGCTTCGCAAAGAGAAGCAGACCTTGAAAATGCCTTGCGGAGGGCCCGCCAAGATTATCTCGATCTGCAACGTGAAGCTGATCTGCTCTCCCGCCGCCCCAATCCCACCATCGAACAGCTCGCTCCATTCCTCGAAAGGATCCGCC
>JAFEGV010000132.1 GCA_018239665.1 Verrucomicrobiota bacterium
CAAACAGTCTCAAAATCATCAATTTTTTCGGGCAAAGCAGTTTTGCAACTCCCTCCTGGACAAAAATGAGGAAGGAAAATTACATTCGTCTGCGTACTAAGTGAACAACTCACTTAGAATTTAGGAGAAACAATGATATGAAAAAACAAATGACCATGATGTTGGCCCTATGCGGGTTAGCAGCTGGAGTATCTGCAAACGCAGAAAATGCAGTGCAAAAACCTCAAGTAGTCACCTCTTCAACCCCACAAAAAGCTTACGAAGCTACAGCAACTAAACTGACTACAGAAGAGCTTGCTTTTGCTGCAAAGCTGAGCGATGCAAACCGTAAAGCATTCACTGAAAAGCTGACAGTTGAGCAACGCAAGTTAGCAATAGCAGCTGCAAAAAACGCAACTGTTGCGAATGCAGCTGACGAAGCCGTGGCAAAAATTCTCAACAACAATGCCATTGCATCATCTGAAAAAAATGAGAAAGCTGCAGTCGCATCTGCTGAAAATTCCCACTCTGCACCTCAAGCAACAGCGCAAGAGTCTCCACAAGCGAAATAAGCTTCTCTATTAACAGACTTATAGCAGCCGCCCTTATCACTAAGGGCGGCAGCTCCTTCACTCGAAGCAGCTTATTCAAGCTAGCCTTCTAGCTCTTCAAAGCCGGCTCAGCGCCGGGTATGTAAATAGCAACAAGTGAACAGCATTCAAGGCGAAGTGGCAAAAGATGCTGCTCTCGATCGACTTAGTGACTTCATAAATCGTTCCGTAAATCAATCCGGCAACGAACACAAGGCATAAGAAGGGGATGCTCGGCACCCATTTGACGTGGAGAAGGGTAAAGAATATAGATGTCCCTAAAACGGCCCCGACGCTTGCCAATTTTCCTTGCCCCAGCCACTGCTTTACTTCTTTTTGAAAAAAACCTCGGAAAAACGCTTCTTCGGGAATGGCGACAAAAATCAGATTATCGATTAGCCAGACAAACAGGATCGTCGGAATCTTAGGGTCCCATTTCACCATGCCGATCTTAAGGGAGATCAACATCATCAGGGCAATGCCCAAAATCGAGAGGGGAATGGTAAGCCTTAAAACTCTTTGGAATTGAACTTTGGACTGGATCAATGGGATGGTCCAGGCAAGAGCAAATATACCGATAAAGGGTTTATCAAAGTTAAACCATAAGTTATAAGGATATGCTTGGGGACTGATCGCTAGGTTGGAGGCAATTTGCCAATTGTGAAAACCTGGAAAGAGATGGAAGGCTAAACCTAAAGACAGTATGCTCACGAAAGCAAAAAGGAAAAGGCGGCCCCAGCGTTTGATCTCTTTTTTCATGAGGAAATGGCAGATCATTACAAGAAGGATGGGAACTAGGCCCACAGCGGTGACGATGCCGGCTTGGAAAGCCAGGATCGTCGAGATGGCGAGAAAAGAGCCCCATAACCATGCGGTCTTGCGGAGCCAGAGGCTGACAAAACTCATGGCAAAAGCAAAAAACGTCAGCGACGCCAGAGGGTTTTTCCAAATAGTGGCATGAGTAAAAAAAGTTTCCATATGAGAAATACTTTAACGAGATGAGAATTTTCATTCTAGAGGGGAGTGACCGATGCGTCGGAAAAAGAAAAATGGTATCGAGTGGTTAGAGTTCGAACTGCTTTCCGATATCCCGGAACTTGTTCATGGGGTGATATTGCGACATGGAGGAGTTAGCGAAGGCCATTGTTCTTCTTTAAATATCGGCGGCAATACGGGAGATCAGTGGGAGAACATCCAAGAGAACCGGAAGCGGGCGTTAGACGCTCTCGGCATTTTTGAAGCGGTCTCTTCCTATCAAGTCCATTCCGATCGGGTTGTCCACGTAATGACAAAAAATCCTCCTGATGTAGGAGAGGCTGACGGACTGATGACTCAGGTGGCCGATTTGGGCTTGTTGATCAAGCATGCCGATTGCCAAGCGGCGATTTTCTACGACCCCAGGAATAAAGCGCTAGCCAACGTCCATGCCGGTTGGAGGGGAAATGTCAAAAACATCTACGCAAAGACAGTGGATCAAATGAAGGAAGCGTTTGGCTCCTCTGCAGAAGACCTGCTGGTATGCATTTCACCAAGCTTAGGACCATCTCGCTCCGAGTTCAAAAACTACCGGGAAGAGCTGCCGGAACATTTTTGGAAGTTTCAGATTTCGCCTACCTATTTTGATCTTTGGGCGATAGCAAGGATGCAGCTCGAAGAGTGCGGCGTCCGGTCTAAGCATATCGAGATCGCTTCAATATGCACCTATTCGGCACCGGATGATTTCTTTTCCTATAGACGGGATAAGCCGACGGGCAGAAATGCGACGGTTGCTGCATTAAAGTCTTAAGTTAAGAGCGTTTGAAAGCGGTTTACTGCAGATGGCGATTGAAAAATTCGAGGGCCGTTTTACCGACATCCTCGTGGATTTTCATCCTGTCGACATTCAAGGGATCTTCGCAAAAGCGGGGAGCTAGAAGCCGTTTGCCAACCAAGGATGCGCGATTAAGGAAGACGTAATGGTCCCCTTCGCCGCTTAAGATCTTTAAGGAGGCCTTCCTGATCGTAGACGCAAAGATCTTAGCATTCGCTTCCATGGGGACAACTTGATCTTTGGTGGTCGTTACGATGCAGATCGGAACATGGATGTTCTTTAAGCTCAACGGGTCAAACAGCCAACCTAGGGCTGGCGCCATGGTGAATACAGCGCAGATCCGCTTATCATGAAAAGATTGTTTCGCTTCGTTAAAGTCCACTTTTTCAAGGATCTCGGGCGTCACAAAGTCGGGTAGTTCTTCGGCGCAGAATTCGCCGATTTTCTGAGCGGGAACGTTGCCCATCTGAGCTCCTGCGATCCACATTCCCGTTGCCCCGCCGAGCGAATAGCCGGCAAAGCCGATCTTTTCAGGGTTGATCCTGTCTTTCAATTGCGGGTTTTTAAGGAGTTCGTCTAGGACAAAAGAGATGTCTTTAGGCCTTTCCCAAGGTTTTGCATAAAGCTCCGGGATCTTGTTGTTCCATGTGTTCCCGTAATGGTCCATAGCCGCGACGATATAGCCGTTAGCTGCAAGGATCTCGGCAAGCCAAGAGATGGTAAATCGATCTCCCCCGAACCCATGCGACATGACGATAAGAGGGTACCTTTTTTTCGCCGAGCTTAAAGGGGCGTCCCGGGCCTCGTCGCAACGGACCCAAAGGCCGGAGGAGGACTTGGAAGGCTCATTGGCATCTACCGGATACCAAACTTCAGTAACAAGAGGTCTTTGCCGGGATTCGTCCACAAAATGCAATGTGGTAATCCCTGTTTTTTGAGGATGGATAACAGTAGAACGGAGGTGCAGCGTTTTTTGGTACCAGTTATTAAAAGGCAGCAGCAACAGCACAGGAGCTGCAAAATACAAGATCCATTTCATGTGTTTTTTGTCCATCTCTCACCGCTAAAATGCAATTTATGGCCGTAGGCCTCCGGAGTTTTACAGCCGGTTCAATAAATTTCTTTGCTTTACCAATAGCAAATTAGCTTTTTTTTGTAAAAGAACCCACAATAATTACCCATTCCAAGGAGGATCCCCATGAAAGGAATCATCCCGGGAATGGCCCCTAAACAATCCTCTTGTCGGGATTTTGGGAAATCCTTATTCTACGAAAATTGTGCGCACGTCCATAAAGGAGTGCAAGGCAGCCTTAGGGTGGTCGTTGATTTAAGTTTTATGTTAAGTTTGCCGCAGACCCTTATGTTTGTTGCTTAAGAACTGTCACAATACTCCAAATTTTTAAGGAGGAAAGGCTTGTTCAATTCATTAAAGATCCCAAGCTGCCGTTTCTTAGTCGCGTTCCTTTCAACCGTTATCTTTTCCTGTTGTTTCAGCCCCTTTCTTGCCACCCTTCACGCCGAATCGATTCCCGATGAGCAGGTAGAAGCTACTTATAAAAAGAC
>JAFEGV010000133.1 GCA_018239665.1 Verrucomicrobiota bacterium
CGGCTTGTGAACATCCGATAAGGTTCGTCGAGGTCTTTGGAGATCAGCTCATCGATCATCACTCCAATATAAGCTTCAGATCTCTTCAAAATGAATGGAGGCCTGCCGGCTACTTTCAATGCGGCATTGATCCCGGCGATCAGCCCTTGTCCCGCGGCCTCTTCGTACCCGGTCGTCCCGTTGATCTGCCCGGCAAAGAAGAGCCCTTCGATCAGCTTTGTCTCCAGGGTCAACTGCAATTGCCCGCTCTTGACATAGTCGTATTCGATCGCATAGGCGGGGCGCATCACTTCGGCTTTTTCCAAGCCGGCGACCGTATGGAGCATCTTGAGCTGCACATCGAACGGCAATGAGGAGGAGATCCCGTTGACATAGATTTCTTCCGTTCCAAGTCCTTCAGGCTCAAGGAATAGCTGATGCCGTTCCTTGTCGGCAAAGCGGACCATCTTGTCCTCGATAGAGGGGCAATAGCGGGGACCGATCCCTTTGATCTGTCCTGAATACATGGGGCTGTGATGCAGATTTTCTAAAACCGCTTTTTTCGTCTCACCATTAGTATAGGTGATATGGCAGGGGACTTGAGGAAGGCCGGGTCCTTCCGGCTCATCGAATGAAAAGCGTACCCCGACATCTCCCGGCTGCTCTTCAAGTTGGGAAAAATCGACGCTCCGGCGGTTGATCCGAGGCGGGGTGCCGGTCTTGAGGCGCCCTAAGCGAAATCCCAAAGCCTCTAAATGGGCTGAAAGGCCGACGGAGGGCTTGTCTCCGGCCCTGCCCCCTGCGAACTGGGTGCTGCCGATATGGATCAAACCTCTCATGAAAGTCCCGGAAGAGACGATCACCGTTTTTCCATGGTAGGCGATCCCTTCCAAGGTTCCGACGCCGATGATCTTTCCGTTCTCGACAATGAGCGATTCGGTCGTCCCTTGCTTGATGAACAGGTTGGGGACCTTCTCTAAGCGGTGCTTCATCGCAGCGGCGTAAGCAAATTTATCCGCTTGCGCTCTCGGGGACCAAACAGCCGGCCCTTTTGAGGCATTGAGCATCCGGAACTGGATTCCCGTTTGGTCGGTCACTTTGCCCATGATTCCGCCAAGCGCGTCGATTTCTCGTACGATGTGGCCCTTGGCAGTCCCGCCAACAGCAGGATTGCAGCTCATTTTGGCAATGGTATCGAGGTTCATCGTCAACAGGAGCGTGCTTGCGCCGATTTTTGCCGAGGCATGCGCAGCCTCGCAGCCTGCATGGCCGGCTCCTACAACGATGACATCATATTCTTCCGGATAAGTCCACATGGTACTAAAAAATCTTAAGCACAAAAAGCCCCATCTTTTTCAAAGAGATGAAGCTTTTTGCAGTGAAAAAAATGAAAAGAAAATTAACTAACTTTCTTATTTCTTATGTCGATCGCGACGACGACGTTTCTTTCTTTTGTGCTTGGCAATTTTTGCTCGTCGTTTCTTCTTAACTGAGGCCATGAAAATGTCACTCCTATTCAAAAATCTACTTCAATAATGAGACATAAAAATATGTGCTAGTTTACACAGAGTTTAGAGAAAAAGTAAAGTTCTTATCCAAGGAGCGCTCCTGATTAAAAAACTTTTTAATATGTTTTAAATCCAGAAAGGGAGCTGTCCTCTCTGAGGCGGAGGGAGATAAATAGTTTTAAATGCCTGTCTAGCCATTGGGCGAAAAGGCTGCAAAGGCCTCGTCATTGTTCGACCCGCCAGAGCTTGCATGCATCGGCGTATAATTGGCAAATTGGGCAAGCTCCTTGCGGTAGGTGAGGTTGACGCTTCCCACAGCTCCATGCCTGTTCTTAGCGATGATCAGTTCGGCAAGTCCTGGCTTATCAAACGGATCGTAATATTCCCGCCGCAGCAAGAACATCACGATGTCGCTGTCTTGCTCGATCGAGCCCGATTCGCGAAGGTCGCTCATCATAGGCCTGTGTCCTTGACGCTCTTCCACTTTGCGGGACAACTGCGAAAGGCAGATGATCGGTAAATTGATTTCCCGCGCAAGCGTTTTCATCATGCGCGAGATCTCAGAAATTTCATTTTGCCGGTTTTCCGCATTGCGGGAGAGTCCTGAACCGGAAATGAGCTGCAAATAGTCGACGATGAGAAGCGAGATGTTGTAGCTCTCTTTCATCCGTCGGGCGCGGGCGCGTAGGTCGGTGATCTTCAGGCCGGGCTGATCGTCGATCACAATGGTCCCTTTCATCATCGAATTGACAGCTGCAACGACGCGCTGATATTCGACGCCATTTAAGGATCCGGTCTTGATCTTGTCCGATTCGACCTCGGACTGGGAGCAGATCATCCTATGGATCAGCTGCTCAGCGGTCATCTCAAGAGAAAAAATCCCGACGGGAAGATCATTTTTAAAGGCGACGTTCTCGGCGATGTTGAGGGCGAGCGCCGTTTTTCCCATCGCAGGGCGGGCGGCGAGGATCATGAGGTTCGAATTGCCAAGGCCGTTGATCATCCGGTCCAGGTCCATAAAGTGAGTAGGGACCCCTGTGATGCCGAGATCTTCAGGACCGCGCTGGATGAACTTTTCTTGGCGCTGCTGGAGCTCTTTGAGATAGGGAAGCTGAGATGCGGCCTTGACGCCGCTGAGGATGTCCTTCAGCAGCATGCCGGAACCGGAGGATGCGGTTTGGCTGATCGTAAAAAATTTAGCCTGCGCATCATCGAGGGAGGCCTGGACATCGTCCGGATCGTTCAAGGCGTTTTTCTCGACTTCTTGAGCTGCCGTGATCATCCTGCGCAAGATCGATTTATTGCGGACCAGCTCCACGTATTCTTCCACGTACGCAGATGTTCCGGCGTATTGAGCGAGCGTCGTCAGATAGCTGATCCCGCCGACTGCTTTCAGCTTGTCCTGCCGCTTTAATTCTTCGGAGATCAAATGGACGTCGGCAGGGCGGTCGCTCCGGTAGGCGGTTTTCAGGGTCTGGAAAATGATCTTGTGCTCTGTAAAGTAAAAGTCGGCATCGTCCAAGGCGTCGGCGCCGATGTTGAGGCTGTTGATGCTTGTCAGCATGCAGCCGAGGACCATCATCTCCGATTCTTTGGTGTGGGGAGCGATTTTCACTTTTGGAGAGGATGTTTCTGTCATAATGTACCGTGATTAGGACCGTGGATGTCGGTTTACTAAGTATCTTCGGCCAATCATATTTTGGCAATGGTCTCTTCTCTAGATGGTACAAGACAAAAAAAGCAGGATGGACAGGCTGGGAAAAGAATTGGAAAAGCCATCTTGATGATCGGTCGCTTTTTTATCTATCTAAGGTGAGAATGGTTCCGGTTCCAATTTGATAAAAAGAATCTTGAAAGGCTTGGCTGAACCGTTCAATGGCTAACTTTCCAGTGCAATGACAAGGGGCCGCTATTTGTACTTTCAAGGCTTTAAATTGATCCACGACTTCATCAATTTGCCTTTGCCCATTGCGAAACAAATGGAACCCGCCTAAGACAAGGTGGATGGGTTGCTTCAAACGTTTTTGAGCTTCTTGCAATAAGCGAGTTATTCCTGGGTGTGCGCAGCCTGTGATGACCACTAATCCTTTCTGAGTTTCGATTAAAAGGGCTTGCTCATAGAGAAGGAAGCCTCCCTTTAACACTAAGGAATACATTCCAGCGTCTATCTCTTTTAAGTCTTCAACGATTTCTGTGTGGACTGTGGAAGGAAGTTTTTTGGACGGGAACTTCTTTGGCAAGAAAAGGCGGCTGCCTTTTTTGAGTTTTGCAATCACTTCTTCAAGCCCTGCAATATGATCCGAATGTTTGTGGGAATAAACGACGTCGGTGATCTCATCGCATCGGACATTTAATTGTTGAAGATTGGAAAAGAAGGCTTGAGAATCTGCTCCTGTATCAAAAAGGATTTTGCGCTGGCCTAGGTCAACCAAGCAGGAAAATCCCCATCCCTC
>JAFEGV010000134.1 GCA_018239665.1 Verrucomicrobiota bacterium
CCGGAGTCGTGTTCACCACTCCAGCAGTTGTTCCTTGCAGATATTTCCAAAACGGGAAGCAAACTAGGGGCTTATTTTGCCCATCTCCAGGCGGAACAGCGGAAGAGAGGGTATAGGTCCAGCTGACCGATGTCGCCGTTGTGCTGATGTCTGCACGAACAGGGACATAGCGTCGATGCGCGTCATAGACGCCGACATTGTTGACGGGAGCTGTGATCGTATAGCTGGGAAGTGCGCGGTTAGCAGTTTGGAAGGATGAGATATCGGATGCTAGATTGGATGCCATCATCATATCGAACAGTACTGTGAAATAATTGGTCGAAAAATCGCTTCCGTCCGTAAAAGGGGGCGTCGTGCAATTGGGCGGATTAGGTAGAGGGCATGAAGCATTCAGTTGAGAGATCAAATCTTGATACCAGCCAAATGCTGTGGAATAATTATTCATCGCGATAGCGGGAAGAATGTCCGTTAATGCTTGGGAAGATGGATATTGGGTGGTACCTATAGTATTTTGCCAGTTGCCATTGATTGTTTTCGTGGCAAGGCTTGTAAAGAGGCCGGCCCACGTTGTTGGGAATAGCATGTAATAGCTCATTCCTGTAGGGGAAATGGCATCGACTTGGGCTGTTTTCCACCAATTGGAGGTAGTCGGAACGAGGGCGCATGAGGAACTTTCAATTGGGCAGCTCGATGGAGGATTGGAGGTGTCAGCTGAATTGCCGGTATCTTCAGGCATGAAAAAGGTTTGCTGCATCCAATTTGAGCCCGCAGAAACAAGAGCATCGTTTGTCGAAATGGCCGCAAGCCTTAAGAATCCCGTATAGGCAGGTTGAGAAGCATCGAGCGTCAGAGGAAAATTTGTGTTTGTATTAGTGCAGACGGTGAAAGTTAAGTCATTGTCAGCTGCATCAACGACGTAAAGGATGAAAGTGGCGGGGCCAAGAGGTGAATAACGTTGTATAAAAAATTGAAAGCTGTGACCGGTCACCTGAGACCCAAATGGATAATATTGAAGAGCTCCTCCGTTCACGCTCATCAGAACTCCAGTAGAATCGACGACCGGTGGATTGCTGATCGCGATCGCTGGATGCAGGTTATTATAGTAGACATCATGGAAGACATTTCCCGTAACAATATAATCGATGAGAGTGCCTGCGGCGCCGTTCTTGGGGGTGTAGGTGATTTCGCATGTTTCCGAGTTAACGATGTTTGTCGACACGTTGAAATAATCGTTTCCAGCGCCTTGGTTTGTTTCCGTTGCGCTAAAGAAAAAGGTCATCCTTGAATCAGCTGTAATAGCTGGCAAATTGGCATTTTGGTTGAAATTGAACTGGGAGATCGTAGCGACGGGGCCTGTCTGCGCCATTCCGATCAAATAGGGGCCTACCCGCATTCTAAGCCCTCCTGCGCCAGCGGACACTCCATTCGTACCCCCGGCTACCCACGCGTTAAGATTGATGCCGCAGGGGTTTTGAAAGAGTTGGAAGTCATTGGTCGTCGGAAGCTGGGTGGGGTTAAGCCGGTTGACCGATTGAAGAGGGGAGTTCTGATTAATGCAAACAGAGCCAAATGCACATAAAGGAGGAAGGGGATGGCTCGAACAATTGCCCGCTGTTGTGCCAACATTTCCCATATATCCTTGCGTGACGCTCGGATTTGGGCAGGCAGCTTGGATCAATAGAAAAGATCCAATGCAAGTGAGAATGATCTCGCATAACCCTTTAAAGGTTTTTCTTTGAGATTTCAATTGCGCTATTAGCATTCTGCACCTCTAGATTCTATTGTAATTTGTCTTCCACCAGTTCGTTTGAAATAAAGTCCAAATAGAATACGCCATTTGGAACGGCAAGAAAGCTGTCGTCATTGCCAAACAGGTATCCAGGATAATAAAGGACATTGAACACTGGATAGGAAACTCCAGCAAATCCTTTTCCATGCGGGTTGGGAAATGGCGATGGGGACGGTGATGGAGAAGGAGAAGGTCCTGGCGGCGGAGGCGGAGGCGGAGGCGGCGGTGGAGGCCCTGGCGTAGGACAGGGGCTGCCGCAATTTAAGAATGAGGAAGTTCCTGCATTGAAGCCTTCTTCAAACACGACGCAGAAATTGTTTTCAAATGCTTGGATGTCAGTTGATGTAACGGGGTTCTTGAACGTGATGTGGTTTATTCCTGCATTGACAAGGTCGACTCCGGACATTGTCGAAGCTCCTGTGACGGTGAGTCCTTTGGCATAATCGACGACGAAATAATTTAAATTGGTCAAGGCCCCTAAATCGACAGCGCTTGCACTCGATGCATCAATGGCTAAAAGATTGCCGGGGGAAGGGCTTTGGATAGCTCCAATATCGATATTTCCACCCCTCAACACAACTCCGTTCAATTGAAGAGTTGCGGGGCCGCTAATTGTGATATCGCCGGGAGAATCAGCGCCTGCAATACTCAAATTTTGACCGGCATATGCCATAACAGGAAAATCTTGAGCTCCTCCATTTGCTCCCGGACCCCCGGTTGCAATGATCGGTCCTTGCAAGGAGGTTCCACTTGTCGAAGTGATCGATACGGTTCCCCCTTTTCCTCCTATACCTGCAGTACCAGGATAAGCAGGCGTTCCTCCTGCATAAATCCCCAACAAATTGATCGAACTGGCATTTAAGGTGACATCCCCTCCGCTTAAGCCATTGGGTGCATTAGTATTAGTCGGGATGCTTGTTGAGCTAGACTGTCTTCCCCCTGTGGTGGTGATCACAGATTTAAATACAATGTTCTGATCGGCTGCGGGTGTCTCAACAGCGACGACAGGAACAAAAGGTGGAGGTGGGCCTGGCGAGGGAGGGTTTTGTACTCCCCAATAAAATTTGATCGCTCCGTTTGTTGTGATCGAGACAGGTCCTCCGTTTTTAGGAGCGGAAGGAACTGTCCCCGCTGCTTGGGCAACGGGAGCGCCGTAGGTGATCAATGGGCCTTCAAAAAAAGTACTCCCTGTTCCAGCTAGTTGCGTAAAAGAGTTAGCAACAAAAGTCTGAACGGCAACCGTAGGATTGTTTTGAAGAAAAAAATGGACGTTGCGCGCCGTTGCAATTTGTACGTCGCCGATAGGAATGATTCCAACTGGTCCAATAAACGTGATGTCCTGGGCTGCGCTCAGGTTCAATTGCGGAGTTAACCCATATGCCCCTGTAAGAGAACTGGTTGTGTTGTTGAATGCGATATTTCCCGTGTCGGAAGTGATAGAAAGGTTGCCAACTGGAAATACCGTTCCAGCAAAGGTAGTGTCGCCGCTTGTGTGAATCGAACCAGAGATTGTTGCTTGAGCTCCGAAAGCGGCCGATGCTGCTTGGCTGACTGTGAAGCTTGAAAAGGGAGCAGTTCCAACATTGCCTGTAAAGGTCATTGCTCCACCTGAACTTAATGTTACTGGATACTGTGAAGCTGGACTGGGAGCATTTTGAAAGGTATTGGCAAATGAAATTGTCCCATTCGTGCTACTGATCGTCATTGGTTTTGAAACCACAACGGGACCTGCAAAGCTGATATCTCCCGTCGCATTTGCAGCTCCGGCTATCGTTACAGTTTGCGCAGGCGCGGTGAAGCTGATGGTTTGGCCAGGTACAGTATTTGCATTGAGGGTTATCGTATTAGACGGCAGCAGAATATTAGGCTGGCATTGCAACAGGTTGCTAAAGGTCATATTGCCGCCTGTCGAGGTGATGCTTAAATCGCCGGCAAGATTGAACGCGTCTTGTGCGGTAAAATCTTGGGTTAAGGAAATACTGCTTGCTGGACCGCCGATTTGAGTTAATTGCTCAAAAATTACATTTGCCGCATTGTTGATTTTAAAATCAGAAAAAGGTCCTATGACTTGTCCTTTAAACCTGATGTCTTTTAAAGCGCTTAGTGTTAGAGAAAATGGGCCCGGAGCG
>JAFEGV010000135.1 GCA_018239665.1 Verrucomicrobiota bacterium
CGTTATAAGGGGTAAAAGAAGACGTTTCAATTGTTCCATTTTCAACTCCAGCCGCCGCCCAAAGACATGAAACATTATTCAAATTGTTTAATTTCATATTTAAGAATAATTCGCGGAAAATTTTAGGCTGTGGTTCGATTGCGTAAACCTCTCCATGTTCTCCTACGCATTTAGCCATTGTTAATGTATGGGTGCCAATATGCGCGCCTACATCCACAACCTTGCTTCCTGGACGAGCATATTGGGAAATGAACTTAGAGATATGATTTTCCCAAGCATATCCCCTCGCAAGCGAACCCTTAATAATATCGTGTATCGTATCTATATAAAAGTACCCCTCGTATCCATAACAAGAGACCTTCTTAACGCTGTATAAGGAATTGGGAAATTGCTCGATAAACTGCATCATTTCTTCGCATCGTGAGCTAATGATTTTTAACCCGTCCTGCGTGCATGTTGTAGAAGTGCTATTTGAATCTAAATTGTTAGAAAAAAGGCTGCTATAGGCAGTTGAAAATAGCAGGGCAAGAACGATCAAGTTAATATTCAATCGATTTTTCATTTTTCCCCTAGATAAAAGCTGGATTTATTAGTCATTGCCGCTTACAGGGGCAGCAAGAGGAGGTCATGCTACTTTCTTTTAATTTAATATTCAATTTGAATGCTGATGCGATTCTGAAAAATCTAATGCATTGTTGTAGCCGATGTTAGAAGCTGCAATTGAGGTGAAGCGATTCTAACAATTTTGAATAAATTCTAGTAGCCGCCGTAGATTCGGGAATACTTCTGGATTGCATCAGGAGAAAAGTAAGGAGGGGTGAACCCTTCATATTGAAGCACTGTGAACATTCCTGCCCACATGTGATAAGCGATATGGCAATGCAAGGCCCAGATGCCTGGATTGTTGGCGTCGAATTGCACTTTGACGGTTTGCTGAGGCATGACGAGGACTGTGTCGCGGACAGCTCCAGAAAACCTCTTTCCGTCGATTTCGACGACTTGAAAGACGTGTCCATGCAAGTGCATCGGATGGGACATCCCAGTCTTATTGACAAAGCTTATTTCTACCCGTTCCCCTTCTTTAACAGAAAGGGGTTGGATATCCGGCCAGACCTTTTGATTGAGAGCCCATGTATAAAATTTCATGTTCCCTTCAAGTTCGACGACAAGGGTTCGGTCGACCGGTTTGGGCTGAAGGGGAGAAAATGGACGCAGTTTTGTTTCTATCGCGTTTGTGATGGCGCCAGCTGTTGTTTGCATCTGCATCGAAAGGGAAGGGATTTTTGCCCCGTTTGTCTTCAAGATAATTCCTGCAACCATGTTTGTCCCTTGGCCTTGGGCAAGGATGGGGAAAGCTCCTCCTTCTTTAGGGATAGTTACGATCACATCCATCCGTTGCGCTGTGGCTAAGGGAAATCGATCGAATGGGATCGGCTCGACCGGATTCCCGTCGACGGCGATCACTTTTCCGGAAAGGCCGCCGAGCGAAATATGGAAATCTGTTGAAGATGACGCATTGATCAAACGCAGGCGCACTTCTTCCCCGGGATAGACGGTCATGACATCGGGGGCTTCCAATGTTTTCCGATTGGCAAGAAAGGCATCGTATTGGACATCAAAGAGATCGGGAGGGCCAGACGCTTTCATCATCAGGTCAGGCTTCCATCCGCTTCCCTTTTCTTTGGCCATTGCTATGTATTGCTTGCGCAGCCCTTGCCAAACTTCCTTCAAACTTTTAAAGGTAAAATCTTCCAAGAACACCACGATGTCTCGATATAGGGCATTTTCTTGCGGAAGCAAGAGGATCGGAATGCTCATCAATTTCTGTTCCTGCAGGCCAAAATGGCTATGCGCATAATATGTCCCTGTTTGAACGACTTTAAAGTTATAAGGATAGGTCTTTCCAGGAAGGATTGGAGATTGGTTGAGGAAAGGAACGCCGTCTTCTAAAGTAGGCAAAATAAAGCCGTGCCAATGCAGGGAAGTAGGACGGGAAGTTTTATTTTCGACAAGGACATTGAAACACTCTCCCTCTTTTCGCGTGAGGATCCTCGAGTCGTTGGGAGCCAGGACGTCGAAAACAGTGGCAGGCTTGCCTTTGACCGTGATCGTCGTTTCGATGATTTTAAGGCGGATTGGTTCGGCGGCTGTTTCTTTGCAAGGCCCATAGGTTGCAACAGGCGTTGCAGAAAGTGCACATGTGAGAAGTAAGAGCACGCTTAAAAGTTGCTTCAACATAAATGAATCCATACCAGATGAAGTTTAGATCTAGCAAGAAAATTACATTACAAAAAAATATCCAATTTCTGCTGATGTCTCAAGATATACAGAAATTAAGGCTCAAGGGGGAAGAGCTCGATTGCGGCGAATATTCTCCTTTGGTACAAAAGTATGTCCATATTATCAAAGCTGTTTACACAAAGAGGCGATGGGCATGTCAAAAACTAAAAAGAAGACGATTTTAATTACAGGAGCTGGCCAAGGGATCGGTCAAGCAATTGCCTTCCGATTTGCTGCTGATGGGTCGAATATCGTCATTGCTTCAAAAGATAGTCCAGCTCAAATCCAAGAAACAGTCGAAGGAATTCAATCTTTAGGCGGAAAGGCATTAGCTCGCGAGGTCGATGTTCGAAATGCAGACGAGCTCAAAAAGATCGTTGAAGAAACGATTGCTCAATTTGGCGGCATCGACATCTTGGTCAATAACACCAGCGCGCCTTGTTTCAACAATACTCTTCATACTTCACCAGAACAATTCGATCTTTTGATATCGACAAGCGTCCGTGCGGCATTTTTTCTTTCTCAAATCTGCTTTCCTTATTTGAAAGAGGCATCAAATCCTCACATCATCAACATTGCTCCGCCTCTTAATTTTGAAGTCCAATGGTTAAGGGATCATCTACCTTTTTCCTTAGGCAAGTATGGGATGAGTTTGTGCTCCCTAGGGATGGCGGCAGAGTTCAAAAGCGCTGGCATTGCAGTGAACTCCCTTTGGCCGCAAACCAATATTGCCACTCCTAGGCTTAAAGACCACCTGTCTCCAAAAGTTTATGCCGGCAGCCGTTGGCCTGCCATTATGGCCGATGCCGCCTATGAACTTGCTAGCCGTACATTTCAAGAAGCAAGCGGCCAATTTTTTATTGATGAGGAAGTATTACGGGAGTCGGGAATCAGTGATTTTTCCTGTTATGCGGTTGATCCGACGCAATCGCTAGTGCAAACGCTGTTCCTTCCTCTTAAAGAAGGGATGGTCCCCATTTCCCGAGAGCTATTTCACTTTAAATAAGCAGATAATTTCCATCGGCCATGTCCAGAGTGAAAGGCTCATCGTATTTAACAACGGCTGAGCGGCGAGATCATAAAGGGCTTTATTCCGGGCCAATTTCCATGAACTAAGAGATGTCCGTTGTCATAAAGATATGGCTCCGGAACGGCAGCATTCGTAAAGAGATCCGGAGAAAAATAAAAATAGATCTCATCGATTGAGCTCGGCAAATGATCAAGGATCTGATCAAGCGTAGGCTGTTTCCTGGCGATTACATCGAAGAGATGCAGAGTTTTATCCTCTAAGATAAAAGAAAGGATGGCATCGATAGACGGGCTGTAATGCAGCGACCAATAAGAAGGATGGGTGGCAAAAAGAGCATTGAAAGAAGCGATAAAGCCGTTGTCTTTGACCCATAAACGGTTTGATGTCGGGGCCCTTTGCTGAAAATGGTCAAGGAACAAAGCGCTATCTTTGGGAGCAGTCAGTGGAATTAATCGTTGGGAGCCTTTCGGCTGCCGGCAGCTGAGATGAAACCGATGTTCTTGAATGGTGCGAAAGGAAAATTTTTCATAAAATTGGGGGATTTTGGTGAATAAAGCCACAAATTCATATTGGCCTTCTGCCCATTT
>JAFEGV010000136.1 GCA_018239665.1 Verrucomicrobiota bacterium
TCGACCGACTGCAGAACATCCGGGCTGAAGGCAATGTAACTGTCCAGGTCCATCATGACACCGTCATCCCTACAATTAAAGAGCAGTTGCCGGCTGAAGATTTTCAAGTTCTAGACCGCTACAGCGATGATTTTTGGGGAGTTTCCCTTTCAAATCCCAACAATCGGAATGAAGATTCGGGGATTGCAGGAGTCTACTTTGATCATAAGATTCCCAATAAGCAATCGTTCATTTTGAGCGCATTTGCTCGGGAAACGATGCCCAGCATTTCTCCCCCGTATACAGGCTAGGGAACCTTTTAGCTCCCGACTTAAACAGCGAGAGCAGCATTTTAAATTAAAGAGCCCTGCGAACTTCCATTAATATCCTTCCTAACACATTCCGAGATGTCATATCGATTGGAAGGCTATAAGATTTTTGCAAATTCGGATCATGAGAATTTTTTGATCCCCAAAAAAGATCGCTGGAATCTTCGATCAGTTCTTTTTCACCGGTTTGGCCCAAGAGTTGACTGAGGGTAGGGTTCAAGCGGAATTTTTCAGTTACGATTTCATGCATCAGCTCATACTTCATTTGCGCCAACCAATCAGAATTCTCCATGTAGATGCAGGATGCAGCCAATTGCTTAGATTTGAGCGGATCAGCTTCAGCGACCCCCTCAAGAAATTCATCCCAGTTTTCACCTGAAACATCCGCATGCAGTTCAGGCGCTTCCTTTTGTTTGTCTAGAATACGGGCGATTTTATGGGCCTGATAGGCATTTTCAGAAGAGGGGTAAAGTCGAAGCAAAGCAGGGTCTTGGTGGTCTCTAAACAAGATCAGCGTCGGATAGAAATTAGATAGGAACGGATGCGTTTTTGATTTAGAATTGAAGAAAATGTGTTCCGCCTTTGATGAGCCTGAGGCTCCGCCGAAGTCTGCGGTACGGCACACGTTCAATCGCCTGACAAAAGCTTCAAGATTGGGGATCTCCCGATAGCATTTAGTTGTGATCAGGTGACGGGCAATCTGATCATAGTAGGCCACCCTGTCTCTTGGCTCCAATTGTTGAACGGCCCACCGTTGCAACTTATCATCAAACACCGGATATGCGCCTTTTCGAGAAGGGGCAAAAAGTCCTTCATATCCTGATTCGGAGAAGGGGCGAATGGATTCAACAAACGAATTCAGCTCAGCAGACATTAGCTTGCCATAAAATAAATTTTTTAATTAGTTGCAATTACCTGAAATTGCAAACAATCTTGATTCAATTTTACTCGAAATCCTATATGACAACAAACAAACTTTTATCAAAAAATTCTACGCCAGAACGCCTTTATTCAATAGCGTTAAAATTAATTATAATTCCAAGGAGAAAACCACGAAAAGCGCTCAAAAGATTCACCAATTTTTTTTCTCTAGATTAGGCATAGGCTCATAAGATAAGGATCGGAATACTTCTTGCTTACTGCCATGAAAAAAGGTACAAGATATTTCCAAAGATGGGCTACTAATTTTGGAGAGCTTTTATGAAAATGACCGTTATGACATTGACTGTCGGAACGATACTCTTAGTTGGATGCGAGAGCAAGGCTGGAACAGGAGCTCTTGTCGGTGGGGCTGCCGGAGTTGGCGCTGGCGCGCTGATCAGTCCGACGCCTCAGGGAGCTCTGATCGGCGGCGCTGTCGGTGCCGCAACCGGCGCAATCATCGGCGCTTCGTTAGACAGCGACGATCGGGAAGTCATGGAGCAAAAATCTCCAGATACAGTCAAGCGGATCGATGATGGAGAGCAGCTTACAACCGACGACATCAAAAAAATGTCGCAAAACGGCCTTAGCGACAATGTGATCATCGGACAGATCCAAGCGACCAACAGCGTTTATTATTTGTCCACTAACGAAATCATCGATCTCAAAAATGCCGGCGTTTCTCAGAGGGTCATCGATTACATGATCCAAACAGGAAACCGTTAAGAGGCCAATATTGAGAAAATTGGCTGATTCAGCAAGAATGATTGAGTCAGCCATCCATAACCACATAAAGCTATGACCACCACCCAAACATTTCAGAAAAACCAGCAGCAATCCCGCTTCCACTTCAACACTGCCCTTTTCCAAGAGCAAATGGAAAAGCACGCAACCTCCGCAATTGAAGAATTCAAAGAGATCACACGGCAATACTCTGTTTTTCACATCTCCTTTTTCACAATTGCTTGCCTTGAGCTCTTGGCATTTGCCCTTTTCTTCTCTTTTCTTACCAAATCCACAATTCTTGCGTTTTCGCTTGCCGGAATTTTTTTGACGGGATTTGCCTACTTTGTCCTTTTATTCTACTTCCAAGCAAAAAAACCGGAGCAGCTTCTTGCTGTGCGCCATACTTTTTTAGAGAACTGCCAAGCAGCCCTTCCCTTCGAAAAAGGATCATCCGAATTTCATTTCTCCCTTGGCGCAGCTCTTTATCACCTGCTCAATCAGCTTCATCGTCAAGAGTACACCTATTATTCCCTTCCTTCGACGTTTAAAACTCTTGCGCCGCTGATGCAAAAGTTCAGCGTTTGGTGCCACTGGAAAGACCTGCACCAGATGAAAGAATTTTTGCTTCTCATGATGATCAAAGAACACATTGAGCTTGTAAAAATTGCGCCGACAGACCTTGAGACCCACTCGGGGCTTGCCAATAGCTATAGACTTTTGGCAAAGCATTACCAAGATCCACGCATAGCGAATCCCCAAACAGAACATTTATGGGTCTCGCCCGAGTATCAAAGCGCTGACATGCTGAAGAAGTTTGAAAGGACTTCTTGGAGAGCGATCGAAGAATATAAAATCCTCGATTATTACGCCCCCAATGAGCCATGGGTCCATGCTCAACTGGCCTCCATCTTCCACGACCTCAACATGGCCCAAGAAGAGATCAGGAAATATGAGGCAATCTTAAGCGCCTCGCCTCAAGACCGAGACATCTTATTTCGCCTAGGAGTCCTCTACTTCGAACAGGGACTGAACGCCCAAGGCTTGCGGCTCTATGAGCAGCTCAAGAAAATGCATGACAGCAAAGCTGAAGAGCTACTCTCTTACTACGACGCATACGTCATTGAAACCTAAAAACTGTTAGCATCATCCGTTTTGACAGACAAACCGGATGATGCAAACGAACTAAGTTAGTTCGCTTAACTCATCAGGACTTTCCAATCCAAGGTGCCTACCAGAATGCCGAGCAGGCAACACCCATTGGCAAGCCAATTGACCTTCTCCTTATAGAGCCACTGTCCCCACAGATTGCAGCAGAGGATAATCGTGACGGCAAAAATGGGGAAGATCATGGCATGCTCAAGAGGTGAAGATACCTCGGTGGACCAGATCATGAAAAACGTCCCTATGCCGTTTGCGATCCCGCCCAAAACACCGTAAATTGTCTCAGAGCGGTTAGGCAGCCGTTTTTGCGTCGCTAAATAGACCACGATCTGGATCAATGCCGCAGCGCAAAAGAGCATAGGCATGAACCACTGGCTTTTCGCATCATCGACATCAAAGGAAAGAAACAGGCCATTTTCGCCCGGAAAATTGATGAAGAGGGCGCGCCATTGCATGAAAACTAAAAAGATCACATGAAGAAGAAATGCGCCTATCACATAAGAGGCCCATTGCATCTTTTTTTCTGAACGGGTCGCTTCCCACCCCGCCCAAAATAGACCGGCCACGACCAGCAGAGATCCCAGCCCATTTGTCAGCGTATATAAATACCCGAATGGAGCTCCAAAAAGCATGACCATCAAGAGCATGGGCATCACTGTCGATGCATTCAACGCGGCAAAGGTCAACCCCGGAGGGCCTTTTTCGAGGGCTTTGCCAAGAAAGATCATCATCACAGCGAGGACGACGCC
>JAFEGV010000137.1 GCA_018239665.1 Verrucomicrobiota bacterium
GGATTTGGGACTCTTTGAACATGACGTCCTCGACTTTGATTGACATCTTTTTTCCGATCGATCCGGAAGGATGGTTCAACGCATAGGTCGAGAGGTCGAATTGCTTCATGCGCATCAGGGCTACGGAGAGCAGATCGCCGAACAGCATTTGCACGGCGGTCGATGTCGTCGGAGCTAGATCGAAGGGACACAGCTCTTTTTCAACGGGGAGGTTGACGAACTGGTCGCACATTTTGGCAAGCCGCGACTGGGGATTGGAAACAATGGCAAGCAGGCGCGTATTGCGTTTGCGGGCAAAGGGGAGCAAGTTGAGAAGCTCTTCCGTCTCGCCGCTGCGGCTGATGAGAACGAGCATGTCGTTCTCTGACAGGATCCCGATATCTCCATGCAGAAAATTCGTAGGCGGCAAATAGAGGGCTTTTGTGCCGGTGGAGATAAGGGTCATCGCGATCTTTTCCGCGATGATCCCGCTTTTGCCCACGCCTGTGAACACGATAAGCCCGGATATGCGCGAGCATGCATCGACAACTCGTTCTACTTGGTTTAGGTCCAAAGTGTGGAAATAGTGGTCGAGATATTGTTTTTGCTGCTCTAAAATATTTTTTAACAAATCCATTTGCGCGCCAGAATGTTCTAAAGGTCTATTAAGGGAATTGCAAAACTGCATTTCCCTCTATTTCATAAGCCCATCGCCTGCACTTAATCGGAGAATTTCAGAAAAGGCGGGTTATGCAGGAGGTCTTACGAAAAGGAGTATAGAGGTTTAGGGTTTTTGCTTGAAGTCTTCAAAAAAAAATCTTACAAAGAAGAACAACAAAAGGGAGTATCAAAATCATTATGGCTAACTCTAAAATACCTATCGCAATTGCTCACGGAGATGGAATCGGCCCGGAAATCCTGGGAGCGACCCTGCATGTTCTCAAGGAAGCCGGGGCTCCTTTGGAATACCATGAGATCGCCATCGGGGAAAAGGTATACTTGAAAGGGATCCCGACGGGAATCGAACCATCGAGCTGGGACACGATACGCCAGACAAAGGCTTTTTTGAAGGCTCCCATCACAACGCCTCAAGGCGGTGGCTTTAAGAGCCTTAACGTGACTGTCCGGACGACGATGGGGCTTTATGCGAATGTCCGCCCATGCGTCTCCTATGCTCCGTTTGTCGCTACGAAACATCCCAATATGGACGTGGTGATCGTCCGGGAAAATGAGGAGGACCTCTACGCGGGAATCGAATACCGGCAGACGCCCGAGGTATGCACTTCGATCAAGCTGATCTCTCGGCCGGGCTCTGAAAAGATCGTCCGCTACGCGTTCGAATACGCACGCCATTACAATCGGAAAAAAGTGACCTGCTTCATCAAAGACAACATCATGAAAATCTCCGATGGGCTCTTCCACAAGGTCTTCGATGAGATCGCTAAAGAATATCCCGACATTCAAAATGAAAGTTGGATCGTCGACATCGGAGCGGCCAAGCTGGCGGATACTCCTGAGGCCTTCGATGTGATCGTCATGCCCAACCTTTACGGCGACATCCTTTCTGACGTCGCGGCCCAAATATCCGGCTCCGTAGGACTTGCCGGTTCTGCAAACATCGGCGACAGGGGCGCCATGTTCGAGGCGATCCACGGATCGGCTCCTAGGCGCGCCGGACAAAATGTCGCAAACCCTTCGGGGATTATGCTGGCCAGCGTGCTGATGCTGGTCTATCTGGGGGAAAATGAGATCGCCGAGCGGATCCACAACGCCTGGCTAAAGGCCCTTGAAGAGGGCATTCATACCTACGATATTTATAAAGAAGGGGTCAGCAAAGAAAAAGTTGGCACGAAGGAATTTGCCAATGCGGTGGCAAAATTCTTAGGCCAAAAGCCTACCCACCTGCATGCGGTGTCCTACCAAGGCTCAAAGAAATTTGTCACACTGCCGCCGCCCTCTGAACATCCTCCTGTCAAACGGGACCTGGTGGGAGTCGATGTGTATGTCTGCGCTAAAGAGACTGCGGAAGGTTTCATCCGCCTGGCTTCGTCTAAAAATTGGGAGCCTCTACCGCTTCAGATGATCACAAACCGGGGCACGAGAGTATGGCCGCATGGCCATCCCGAGACGTTCTGCATCGATCAGTGGAGGATGCGCTTTTCCCATAAAGACAAACAGAAGCTGGCAACCCACGCAGAAATCCTCAAGACCTTGCAAAAGGTCGTGGACTCTGGTTTTGATGTGATCAAAACGGAAAACCTCTACAGATTTGACGGGGTCGCTTCGTTCTCTTCTGCGGAAGGGTGATGGTGCGGGGAGATTGCTAAAAACTCTAAAAAAGTGCGCATCTGTTTTGTTCCTTCGGGAACCAGGCCCCCTTTCTCATAAATGGCGCCAAGATCGATCTCTTTTTTGGCAAGGAAGTCATCGATCGCCCGCGTCGCGTCGACCGGCTTGGTCGCTTGAGGGATCAATCCTTTTTCAATTGCGAAGCTGCTAAACGGGGTGTCCGGCACATCGACGTGCACAAATGGTTTTCCAGCAAAAAGGGCTTGGATGGCAAGCGTCGATCGATGGCAGACGCCGACTCGGCTGATCGCAACGGCCTCAAAGGAGCTTAAGTGGGCTGCCGGATTGGAAATGAAATAGCGGGGAAAATTAGCGTAATCGTGCGCTAGCTTGTCCAACACTTGCTGTTCATAGCTGCCATCAGAGCGGGGGTGCAGCTGAACTAAGACTTGAACGGCGTTCTGCAGCCTAAGCAAACTTTTTGCAAACAGCTCAAAGGCCTCGCAGTAGTTGTTCCCTCTCTCATGATATCCCCCGATAAATAGAACGATCGGAATGTCCGGGCTTAAATGAATTTTCTGAAACGCTTTATCCCGATCGACTGCCTGGATTTTTTCTTCCCAAACATCGAGGGTCGGCTGCCCGATTGCAAGCGCCCGTTGAAAACTAAAGCGGGAGTTGAGATCGGTCGCGCATTCGATCGAAGGGGTCAGGATATGAGAAGAGCAGGAAAAGATCGCCGGTGCAAATTCTGTTAACGATCCGGGCAAATGCGCAAATCGGGAAAAATTATCCCAAACGGCGACAACTTTAGAACCTTGCGCTGCAAAATGTTCTGCGATCTGCTGCTGAGGATGGGAAAAAACTCCTGTGACCAAATAACGGCATCGGATCCCATCGAGCTTCTTTAAGTCTTCTTCAGAAAAAGAATACCCGCGCTGGTCTTTGGGGCAAAAGATCTGCAGGTCCTCCACGGTCAATACATTTGGCAATTGCGCGTCTTGAACAAGCTTGGTCGCCGTTCCCATTGTCAAAACGGCGGTTGAAAGCTCGGTATCCCACTTTCCAAGCAGCTGAATCCATATGTTGGTCTCCCCTGCTTCATAGCCGACAAAAAGAATGTCGACAGTTTTGATCGGCCGGGAATCAGCGCGAACTGGAACGACCCAACTGAACAGCAGGAGGAAAATGGCAACTATTCGCATCAGTCGACCTTCTGATCTTCTTCTAAATGTTTTTTCAAAGCGCCTAAAAAGCCGCAGCCGTACATCCCGTCGAGGACGCGGTGGTCGAACGTCAATGAAATGTGGACCATGCTGCGCACGGCAAGCACGTCATCCTCTAAAGGAACAACTTTTTTACAGATCGCGCCGATCCCAACGATGGCCACTTCGGGATACCGAATGATCGGAACGCCGATCTGCACGCCCGACATGCCAAAATTGGTCATGCTGATCGTCCCTTCGCTGATGTCATCCTGGGTCAATTTCCCGGAGCGCGCTTTGAGGGAGAGTTCGCTGATCGACCTGGCAATGTCCGTCAGTCCCATCTTCTG
>JAFEGV010000138.1 GCA_018239665.1 Verrucomicrobiota bacterium
AAATTACAACTTTGTAACGTCCTATAATAAATGTCGAATAAGTCCTTCCCAATCCTTATGTTGGATAAAATACGTGACTTTTTCCGGATTCGCATTGACCTGTTTGGCAAAGCCCGGAACATAGATGAGCAGATTATTTTTTCCGCCCTCTTCCTTCATCTTTTTACCAAAACCATCCATAAAGGCATCCCATTTGAAGGAGCTTTTTCTGATCTTTCTCATGTACGATTTTAGTTCCGGGTCGGAAAAGATGTGCCCAATAAACCGCAAGGGATGGACATGGTGGACTTTTTTGCCCACGTCTTCCATTTTCCCCTTGATGAATGCCAGCTCGAAAACGTTCTTCTTGCCCATATTGGTAATGATGTAGCTGATCTTGTCCTTTTCCGAACTGGAAAGGGGAAGCAATTGAAAATAATCAACTTCCGCTTCCGGCGGGGCCTGTTGTTCTTGAGGCTGCGTGTCATTGACCATCAAGACCGCAGGTTCTTGCGCCAGCATGATAGGCCTGAGTTCTCTTTCTTGATGCCTTGCGGGCTTAAAATTGTCATTTTTTAGGAGCATGATGTCATCGTCATCATAATAGGCGTCCGATTCAAACTCCGCCAACCCCGATATCCTGTCCACCATCTCTTCGATCTCCGAGGCAGTCATAAGATGGGATTTATGGTTTTCAGGGTAGCGAATATGGATATACCGGTTTGCGTCTTGCAGCAATTTTCGGACATACGGCTGGACTTCATCAAAGGAAATGGACGGCACCAATTCTTCAGAAGCCTGGAGGAATGTCTCATAAGAGAGCGAATCCGCTCCTGAACGAAACCCATCGGCATAAAACGAGGCTATTTTCGAGCTGTCCGCATTGGAAAAGTTCCTTGCGAGGTAGCTGAGAAGATAACCTGTCCGATCTTGTATCGCTAAGAATTCATTCTCGTTAAACCCATCCATCTTGATCTGTTCGATTTCCCAGAGTAAAAAAGAGAGGACGTTGGAGCTTGAATCTTCAGCAGCCAGAGCAAACCCATGAACTGGAAACATGAAACGAGGATGGGGATGGACCCAATTTTCCCTTAAAGCCCGAGTCGTGCGCTCTAATCTTTGCTGTAAAAGGTCCTGGGCAAAAATTTGCAGCCAGGTTTTTTTCAGGTCGCCAATCGTCTTTAATTCATTCGATAAAATCGGATAGTCAATATGCAAGGCGACTCCCGTAGGAAGAGAAGAGAGCCCTATTTGAATCGGCGTCCGTGAATGCGTTCCCACTTGGCCCAATGTGATGCCGCCAAAATAATTCTCAATCATCGTCTGCATCGAGCTTGGGCTAAAATCTCCAATCGCGATCACAGCTAAGTTCTCCGATCCTTTCAAGGCAGGAAGCCCTGAGTGGAAGAGAAGGTTCTCGTTATTAAGAACTTCAGCAGAGCTGGCCCCATGATAATTATCGCTGCAATTTCGGAGAAACTGGTCGATCTCCTCCATGTTATCAATGGAGGTATCCAAAGAGTATAGGACATCCTCATGCAAAAGGGATTGGACGACCACGCGCAGGGCCGCTCCATGGGCAGGAAACCCGTTTTCCTGGACGAAAGTCGTTACCCCATTGGCAAGCTTGCGGACTTGCATCTTTTCTTCTTTAGGCAACAGCTGCATTAAATCGACAGCGTTCGCTTTCGATGCAGGGACAAGCGCGCAAACGCCTGCGGTGATTAGAAAGGGAAATGCTAGCATCCTTTCCTCCTTAAGGTTAGTGATAATTCATCTTGATATGATAGCGCGTACGTATAATAAAAAAGTTTTATTCCGTTCAATCTTTTTCAACCCTCATAAAGACCAACTAAATGCAAAGGCCTAATTTTTAATAGATTAGACCTCTCTTCCGTTTTCGCAATCAAAAATTAAATTAATTTATTTACAAACAATTTAAATAAATATTTGCCATTTGATATAGAGAGGTAAAGAGGCGCGTATGAAAAATGAACGCTCTAAGCACACCGTGTTCTTATTTGGAGAAGCTGAGAAAGGCGACTTTTGCACTCCTTTGCTTTTGAAGAGCTTGCCGCAACTTGCTGAGACGTGCGGAAATCCTCCTCCGGAAAGTTTAGGGATCCAATACGCCGTCCAAGCCCTGCTTTACGAAAGGGAGCTGATCTATTTCCGCGTCAAAGAGGAAGGTTTCAGCATCTCCGACTACATGCGCGGCCTAAAATTGCTTGAAAACCCCAGCCTATTCCACAACCTTGCAGCAATCTGCATGCCCGGCGTCGGCGACGAAGAGCTTATCGACGCTTCGTGCACCGTCTGCACAATCCATAAGAGCTTTCTGATCACAAGCGAGAAAGACCTTTACGACTTTCTCACCCATCAACGCTAAGAGTCTGTCGTTGAAAAAAGGCTTCGTCGCTTTTTGGGATTATTTTGGCCGATTTTCGATCCAAAAAGCAGGGGTAATATACGTAATGTTGATATAACCCCTGCCTTTTTGGATCGAAAATCGGCTCAAAAGAACCCGAAAATCGACAGAAGATTTTTTCAACGACAGACTCTAAAGCTCTAACATCTGCCCCTGCTTCGGAAAGATAAACTGAATATTGAGATTGTTCCCCTTTTCCAATTCCCGCTCAATGATTTGTTGAGCAGAGTCCCCTTTGAGAAGAGTGTCCTTTATATGTGTCACGACGACCTTGAGGTCTTTTAAAGCCGTTTGAGGACTCTTGGGATCGACGATTAGCGCTAAACGCCCCAACTCGTCTAGCAAATATTTCGGATTAAGATGGCCAAAAAGCTTGCTGTCCGGCCTTTTGTCCGAATAAGAGCATTCTATAAATATCGCGCGGAGCTTTTTTTGCACAATCAGCTGAGCTATTTTCTTCCATACCTTCTCTATGTGTTTTTGTGACTCCAAAGCGTCTGGCGAAGTATCACCGAAATAAACGATGTAAGAATCGGAGGACTCAATTAAAAATGCCGTGGAAAGATAGCCATTGGGGTGACTTAAGATGAATGGCTCTGCTTTCATGCTCGAGTTTGGGATGGAAACCTGTTTTTCAATTTTCATCCGCTGATATTGATATTGGTTGATCAAGGGCTTTTGCCCTTCCGAACCAAAATTCGGCCAAATTTTCCAATTGAACAAATTGTCTCTGATCAAGTCGATGGTGGAATCGATCCCGTAAATGGGCTTTTTTATATCTGCCGTAGAATTGATCACAAGCCCCGCTATATGGTCGAGATGCGCGTGGGAAATCAAGTAGGCCTTGATATGGTTGCGAAAAACTTCAAGCTCCAAGCTCAGATCGCTATTGGGATCGGTCTTAATGCCGCTGAAGCAATTGTTTTTGGCAGCGAGAAAAATCCCTTCTAACAATGTCCCTGCGTCTAAAGCGATAAAGTCATTCGATCCGCTGGGAGCAATCAGATACCCGGATAGATTGTTTTCTTTGGGGCCGCCATGGCAGCCTAAGACCACCGCTTTGAATGTTTCCTGAGAGCAAAGGGAGAACATGAACAAGAATGAAAAGAGGATGGAAAAAATAAACACATTGACCTTCTTGGAACAGGCTTTCAATGTGTTTATACCGAAACAACCTGAAGAATCGGTTTTTCTCTGCGTCGGACAGTCAC
Source organism: Verrucomicrobiota bacterium (assembly GCA_018239665.1). GTDB lineage: Bacteria > Chlamydiota > Chlamydiia > Chlamydiales > Rhabdochlamydiaceae > Acherontichlamydia. The sequence continues at coordinate 3,619 of JAFEGV010000138.1, forward strand.
TAAATTTGAACCCGCCTGCATCGCCCAACTTATTCAAGTTGAGCTGCTTCGGCGTCAGCGCTGCTTGGTTCAAATTTAGGAC
>JAFEGV010000139.1 GCA_018239665.1 Verrucomicrobiota bacterium
CGATGGAGAGGATGCGGATGTCTTGGGGGAGAGTGCCGTTGAGTCCATGAAGGAAGCGGCGGAGGTCTGAGATCGGCGCATCAGTAAGAAAGTTAACGACTTGCCCTTCGGCATGCACCCCGGCATCGGTGCGGCTTGCCGCTTGCAGGCGGACCTGTTTGCGATGGATTTGAAAGATCGATCTCTCAAGCGTTTCTTCAATGCTGCTGCCAAGGGATGTTTTTTGCCATCCTTTGTAATCGGTGCCGCGATAAGCGACGATCAGTTTGTAATTTGCTGCAGGGGTTTCTTTCACAATACCGCCGGCTCTATTGTTGGGTAAATGAGCCATGAGGGCCCAAAAAGAGGACGATGCCGCTTAAGAACATCTGGACGGAGATCAGGATCAGGAGAAGTCCCATGAGCCTTTCGCAGGCGACAAGGCCCCTCCATCCCAAGAGTTTCTTGAGATAGCCGGCGCTTAGCAGGATGATCGTCGAGGCGATCCACGCTAACACGATCGCTCCGACAGTGATCCATTCGCTGTACTGCTCGTGGGAGTAGAGCATGACGGCGGCGAGGACTGCAGGTCCTGCGACCAGGGGGATGGCAAGAGGGACGATGAAGGGTTCTTTGTCGGGAGAGATGTCGACATCGGGGTCCCGTTTTCCTGGAAAAATCATTTTAAGGGCGATGATGAAGAGGATGATCCCTCCAGCAATGAGAAGGGTGGCCCGCTCGACATTGAGGAACTCCAAGAGAAGGTCGCCGAGGAAGTCGAAAGCGATGATGATGATGAGCGCGATGACCAGCTCTCGAAAAATGATGTATTGTTGTCTTTTGGGGTCGATGTCTTTTAGGACAGAGATAAAAATGGGGACGTTGCCGATGGGGTCCATCAGTAAGAAGAGGGCAAAGGCTGTCGATAGGAGCTGTACGAACGCGTCCATAGATAAACTGTGTTTTATAAATTATTTATAATGGAAATGTAATTTAATTAAAAGGATTCTAATGAGATATTTTTCCATAGTTTTTTTAAAAAATTAATCTGTGAATCATTGAGCATGGGGAAGAAAATCAAAAAATCATCGTTTTTTTGAAATGCCGCCTTTGTCCAATTGGCTGAGCCCATAATAAGGACCCGATCGTCGAGGAGGGCCCATTTATGGTGCAAAAGCTCTTGGCCTTGGCTTGACAGGATCCCGATCCCGGCGGCCTTAAGCTTTTCTATGCATTTTTCGCTAGCGCCTTTGGCTGTGTAGTAGTCGACGGCTATCTCCACATGGACGCCTCTCTCTTTTGCTGCGATCAAGGCATCGGCAATTTCTGGATGGGTCAATGTGAACATCGCGATCTTGATGGTCTTTTTAGCAGAGTTGATCGTGGACGTGAGCTTGTTCAAGGCTTTCTGCTCTTTGTCCGGCAATAGCCAGATTTCTCCCTGGATATCTTTGGCGGTGAAGGGGAAGGAGGCTGTGGTAGGATGGAGCAAAAAGGCGGCAAGAGGGGGGCAGTAGAGGCCTAAGACAAGGTTGTCATGATGCCTTAATGAGGCTGTGGTCAGGTTGGCCGAGCCGAGAAAAAGGGTGGCTTCGTCAATGATCAAGATTTTGCGGTGCATGAGCCCTTTCGAAGAGCTGGGATGGAGCTGGACTGTCGGGGGCAGCGTCTTGAGCAGCCTTGACGAGGAGGCTTTTTTATCATATTCGATCGAGACCGGGATTCCGCAAGAGGCCTTTTTCCCAAGCATCGAGACCACATCGGGGTCGGTGATCCCATACATGCGGACATCAACAGATTTTTTTGCTTTGCAGATGGCGGAGCAAAAGAGAAGTTTAATGTCTTGCCGGGTTTGATTAGAGTAGAAGTGAACGGGCGAAGAGGAGCTGGGAAGAGATGGGTTGACCGAGGCAAAAAACAGCCAGGCAAATCCGATGGCTAAAATTAATAGCAGGGTATTGCGTAGAGAATTTTTTGTCCCAATTGGCAGCCATTGCTTGTTTTTAAACAGAGCTGCCAACCGGGAAAAGGGCAAATTAAACGCGCTCGCCTTTGGCACGCATTTCGCGGACGACTGTAGGGAGTCCTACTTTGTCGATTGTGCGCATTGCGTTTGTGCTCAGGCGGAGGGTGATGAAGCGGTTTTCTTCAGAAAACCAGAACCGTTTTTTCACGAGGTTTGGTTGGAAGCGGCGTTTTTTGATGCCGGTTACTTTAAGACCAACACCTTTTTTCTTCTTTGCAATACCGCGGATCGCGTAGCTGTTTCCGCGAACAGGGACTTTTCCAGTCACTTGACAACGTTTAGACATGGGTTCTCACTCCAATTTTTATCTACATAATGGGAGGATCTTAGCATCTTAACTCTTATTGAACAAGAATATTTAGAGGGAGCCTTTCCCCCTGCGGCGGGAAAGGCAAAATTGTTCAAAACTAGTTCTATATATTATCGCCTCCAGACATATGTCGGGACAAGTGTTCCCTTGTCCCTGCTAGCCCCTTGAGCCTCATCTGGCTTTGCCAAATCGCATGCTCGAATCCGAGGTGGGTCCCTACCCTACCTCGTACGCCCTTCCGGACTCTTCTGCGCTGCGATTTTGCTTTGCCATCTGAGGCCATCGGCTGCTCATAGCATTCGCTTCCCGCGGGGACTTACGTCTCCTTTTCCGCGGGTCCCAGCTCACGTCGATTCGCAGGGCGAATTATGTTTTGTAAGCCTGTTTCCTATGTCCTTGTGAAAACTTGGGATGGATTTATCTGGAAATTTCTTTGACAGCCGGTGCTTCCAAAGGAGGAAATGGGGGAAATTTACATCGCGAATCGATCAGAGGGATTTGCAGAGACTCGGGCTGCAATATGCACGCGCTCCCCCTCCCATCCGGTCGGTGGATCTCGTGTCGTATTGCAGGGCCATTCTTTTTTTTCTAAAACACTCACTTAGGCTTGTTTTGCGGAGACTGGACATTTGAAGTGAGCTCGTGTAAGTTAAAATTTTAGGCGTTGGGGAGCAAGTTGTGGAAGAACTCTATGCAGACTATGTCGTGATCGGTTCCGGACCGGCGGGGCAGAAGGCGGCGATCCAAGCTGCGAAGCTTGGCAAAAATGTCATCATTATCGAGAAGGATTCTGTTCCTGGAGGGGCTTCGCTCAATTCAGGGACGATCCCGTCTAAGTCGCTGCGCGAGGCGATCATCGATCTGACTGGGTTCTATGAGAGAAGCTTTTACGGCCAGAACAGGATGATGCGGGAAGTTTCGATCAATGATCTGAACTTTAGGCTGCATAAGGTCCTCGATGAACAATGGAAGATGCTCAACCGGCAGTTTGAAAAGAATAAGATCCGCCTGATCTACGGCGCTGCCCGTTTTGAGGACAAGAACCATGTTGTTATCTTGGACGACCATCACCATGCCTCCTATCGGGTCACGGCAGATTATTTTCTGATTGCAACGGGGTCCAAACCGCGCAATCCGATCCATGTTCCCTTCGACCATGAAAGGATCCTCGACTCGACCCGCCTTCTTTCCATCGACCATCTCCCAAAGACCCTCATAGTTCTCGGCGGCGGCATTATCGGTTCCGAGTATGCAAGCTTTTTTGCAGCCCTTGGCACTGAAGTGACAGTCATCGATAAACGGGACCATTTGCTTCCTCTTTTAGATCATGAGATCGGAATGCATTTGCAAAAAGCTCTCAACACGATCGG
>JAFEGV010000013.1 GCA_018239665.1 Verrucomicrobiota bacterium
GCAGCCAAAAATTTGGAAATTCGATCGAGTTTGCAATAGACTTCAGGAGAATAAAGCGATGAGGGCAATAAATTTGATCTTAATGAGTTCTCATTTGCGTTTGGGAAAAGGCTTTTTAGAACGTCTATTTCTTCAATAAGGGACTCTGTTGTGAGGTTTCCATTGTTCGCAGTTTCGAAAAAGAAGAGTTCGAACTTGCCAATTGTGCTCGCAAGCGCAGTCTCGCATTCCCTTTGCAGGTCGGGGTTGAAGAAATTCTTGTTTTCGATAGTTTCGTTAAGAAGTTGGACGCCGGCGTTAATGTATTCTCTGACCTTTTCGCGGGTTGGATCTATTCCATGGGACCGCATCTCTTTGAGCAGCTGATCGGAAAAACGCTGGGCTTCAAAGCCGCGCGATTCGGAAGGAGCGTCAATCAGGTCAAAGGTGCATGACAGAAGTTTCATGCTGTCCTGGAGGGCCTCCAGGGTAGATGGGTAGGAACCTGTTGACGATGGTAGTTGATTAAAACTTGGCATTTAAATTATCCCTTTTTTTATTAAATTTCCTTCAAATTCGAGCGAAATTTTAATAAAATTTATAATTTACGTCAATTTTAATATTTAATAGTTAATATATTGAGTTATTCCGCGTTTATTGATTGCGGTATGTGACTATAGCATTAATAACTAATGACTTAAGTTCGTTTAATGCTATGAGCCTCTGTAGACGACAATTTTTGAACTTATAGACGGCTGCGGCTTTGCCATATCGATCTAGCTTTGCCTCGCTCGCCTCTAAGTTCAAAATTGTCGTGTACAGAGGCTATGAGTGATGGGGACCCTCAGTTTCCATAAGCTTCCAAATGGCAAGGTCATGGGGTGTAAACCCTGAGGTGTTGAACTCGCTGGCCCATTCGGAGAGGTCTTCTAGGGAGCCGTCTGCCATTTCCAAGGTCGTGATCCGGGTCAGGGCTTGGATGAAGCTGCTCAAAGCCAGCCGCGCGCTAAAGAGATCGCTTAAAATCCTTAAAGCATGGGCTGCTTGTTTTTGGATCTGATGGAGGGCTCCGCGGAAGCCGTACTTAGCGGCCAAAGCTGTCCAGTGGGCAGGGCTTCTGCAGGAGGCGATGTCGCTTTGCAGCTGCTGCAACTTAAACTGGGCAATCGACGAGAGCTTGCGCCAATCGGCATCCGTTGAAGGGATCTCCTGGGCAAGTCCCAAGAAGGATTGGGCATGGTAGAGATTGATCGTCCTTTCGGAGAGGTAGGCGGTGACCTCTGCCTTGACCTGGCCGAAGACTTGGGAAGAGGAGAAGAGGGGAGCCGGCTCGATTGATGGCGTTTCTGCCGCGGGGGCTTCGATTGCAACGGGCGCTTCGAGGGGCGTTGCATCATATCGCAGCTCTGTCGAGCTCTTTGGGGCAGGCTCTTCTTGCTGTTGGAACAGGTGCGTATCGGGAGCTTGCTTTTGGAACGGTTCTTCTTGGAGGGCTTCTTGCGGATCGGTTTGCGTAATGACGCAGAACGGATAGAGGTCGTTGTAGGAAATCCCGGGATAAGTGTCAGCAATCGAAGGGAGGATGATCGAGCGGGCCCACATGTGCAAGTCCTGCATGGTCCCTTTGTATTCGATCAGGGTCTGGATCTCTTTCTGGAGGCTTTCAGCGATTTTGAACGCGTTGGAAGTCAAATTGGGGCTATGGAGCCAAACGTTTGTTTTTTCAAGCCAGAATTGAAGCGGAATGGGATGGGTGTCTTGCGGAAGGGGAGGCAAGAGGTTCTGCGGGATCGGGCTTTGGACGGGATCTTGGACTTTATGCATGGCAGCAAAAACCTGGACCTGGAGAATCGGATGCAGCGCGTCTGTAGGCAGTGGAAACTCTGTGGGATTGAGCTGATGGGCACGCATGTACCAATCTAAAATGGCGATTGCCGTATGGGGGCTTACGCGTGCGATCAGAGGGATCAGGGAAGGGATTGCCTTTAACGCGTTTTGAAAGAGAGGGGCGGTGGCGAAGTTATCGAGGAAGGCTTCTTCATCGAATTCGTTCAAGTTGCAGTTAAAGAGGTTCTGGAAGGCAATGAAGGTGGTTTGGGCATCGATCCATCTAGAGCTTCCTGAAGCCTGTTCGGCAAGGGTGGAGAAGTTGTTCTGCGATGAGGCTTGGATGTCGGTGTTGAGGCTGCAGCAAACGACTTTCTCAGCGAAGGCTGCGGCAGCTTCCGGAGCATTTGTTTCCGTGTAGATCGAAGAGGGGCTGCCGGGAAGGCAATAGGCTTGCGCCGAGGCGTAAAGGCGCCCGGCAAGAGTTGCAGCAAAGGACTCGAGCTGTTTATCGTAGCAGGACTTTGCCCACAATGCAATGCCGAGGAGGCTGTTGAGCTCTTCTCCGACCGCCCTGGCGGCCATTCCGTCCGGCCCCGGAGCCACTGCGCCGGATCCTCTTCCGAGTCCTGTATAAGGGTCCCACATCCGCATTTTGGGGAAATAAGGGCTTTGGTCAAAGGGGCAGCAGATATCGTTAATAAGGAGGTTGACGACCTCTTTGCGGTGCCCTTTGAACCAGTCGGGCGTAATGTCATTGATGGCCGCCGCCGCTTGGATCAGATAACCATAGGTCCGATGGTGGTCTTGCCCATAGGTGTTGTACTCGTCGGAAGGGAGAGCTGTCACGACCATGTGGTTCGCTTCGTCGTATTGGAGCTGGCCTCCGCTTAAATAATCGTCAAGGCCGGCTTTTGCGATGCATAAAGCTGTCTGGAATGCTGCCATAAACGCATTGTTGTCGAATAGCTGCTGGTTCTGCGACAGGAGCGTGAACATCGAATGAGAAAGCTGGGCCAGATATTGGATCTGCTGGGCAGCCTTTAAGCTCGATGCTCCGCGGGCCTTGATGTCGAATTGCGAGACGTTTTGGATGATCGAGCCGACAAGCGTGCTAAGCTGTTCTTGGTTAAATTGCGAAATGACGGCATCAGGCCAATTGATCGGATGCTCTTCCTGGGAAAAGTTAAGCTCTTGGTCCGCTGCGATCGCAAAGCGGGCGGGACCGTGCAGGGTTTGATAAGAGAGGCCGATCTTTTGCGTCGTTGCTTCAAGAGCGGAGAAGTCGGGGTTGAGGAGGGCTATCAGAAGGTCTTGTTTTTTGATCTGCGGGGGATTGTGCTGCTTGAGGTGGGCAAGAGGATTAAGATGCCGGACGGTGTAGGTGTACTTCCAAGCTCCGTTTCCTGTGATGCTGAACGTTCCGCCTGTCGCGTAGACCCAAGCATGTTGGAGGAATTGGAAAGTCGCTTCTTCCACCGAGCTCCCATTCGGAACTTTGGCGATCCGCAAGGTGGCTTCGCCGCAGGGTTCGATCGCTTCGATCCCATTGACGATCGCATCATCAGCGTAAACGACGCGGGTCGAATAGGGGACGGTATTTGCATCGCTTTCTAAAAACTGATGGGACTTTCCTTCCGGAACAGAGACTCCTTCAGGAAGGAGGATCATTTCGGCTGCGTTGACGGTCTTGAATGCGATCGGAGTCGGGCTAAAGACAAGATAGGTCTCTTCCGTCTCATGAATTTGGAATGAGAAGATCTGGCCTTCCAGAGCATCCAAATTGGGAATGAGGACCACTTCGCCGATTCGGGCTTGGATCCCTTTGGCACTGACGGTACTCGAAGCGATTTGGGTCCGGGGATCTTTCAATTCTTCGTCGGGAACAACAAGAAAATAACTGTGGGCTTGAATGCTTTCATTGCGGATCGTCATTCCTGCGACGCGCAAAGAGGGGGTGCAGTTGCGGAATAATAGAGTGATGAAGGGGCTGCCGCGAAGGACCGGCGCCGTCAGGCAAGCCTCGCCCGCCTGGTAATGGAGTGTCGCGCAGTGGTCGTCGAAGGAGGTGATCGTCGGAGGAAACTGGAGAACTTCCTTTGTTCCTGCAACCAACGTATAGGGCTGGGTTTGGAAGAAGGTCGCGACATCGGCGTTCGCATCCGTGCGAAATTGCTCGGACTGGATGAACTCAAGGCCATGCGCGTTATTTTTGATGAGGTAGCAGCCTTGGTCCACATTAGGACGGAAAGCAGTGCTAGAGGGGATCAGGATCTCTTCGCCGATCTGAGCGTTCGGCTTAAATTTCTGCGCTTGCGCTTGAGCAATGCAAGCCAGAGGATCTTGGATTGATGTGCCATCGGAAACGACCGTCATCGGATAAAAGCCGGGGCCTAAGCGGTCGGCAAGATAAAGCCACCAGCTGCTCGTCGGCAACGGGCGGCCGGGATATCCTGCGATATTGTAGGCGTCCCGATGGATGCTTGGATTGCTTATTCCTTTGAGCAGCTCCGAGGGAGACAAGGTCTCGGGACCTATTTTCCCCAGTTGGCCCAGCAGGTTTTCCACATAGTCTTCGACGCAATACTTCCGGTCAAGGTCCCATTCGAGCTGTTGGACGAGAAAGTTGATCCCTTGCTCCTCTTCGAATGTGTCGGGAGGGCTTTTTTCTTCCAAAGCATGCCTGACCTCTACGCAAAACTTCTGGATGATCTGGTCGATCGCTTCAGCTTGAAAGTCGATATGCATCCACATCTGCTCCGGATCGGCATGCATCTTATTCACCGTGGTGTGAATATTGTGCATGATCTTTTCCAAGAGCTTGTTTTGCCGGTCGAGCTCATCGTGGAACGACTTCTTCAACGCCTCGAGGTTGGACGGAAGAAGCAGCGAGATGACAGGCTTGATCTCTTTTTTTTCATCCGGTTTGCGTAGCAGCGACATTACTTTTTCTTCCCTTTTCCATATTTGCGCATCATCAGCCGTTTCCAGCCTTCAGCGGTTAATACTTTTTGAAAGGCCGTTGTTTTCTTTTTCCCTTCTGGAGCAGGTTTGGAGGACATCTTTTTTTTCCCCTCTGTTTTTTTTGTTCCCTTCTTAAAGAATCGGGTAATCATATGGGTTCCTTGAGTACTCTTTTACAGACACCACCGTATCCTCAGTCTAGCTCCGGTCATAAGGTGTTGTCAAGTATTTATTTTATTTTTAGCTGTAATGACTCTAAAAATAGGAACATGATATGCTCTTATTTTTTAATAAGGCGGAGGAATATGGCCGAGATCGACATTTGGTATGAAGGGGATTTGTCCACGCGCTGCGTGCATAGGGAAAATGGTGCGGAGATCACGACCGATGCTCCGAAAGACAACCAAGGGCTCGGCAGGGTCTTCTCGCCGACGGACCTGGTTGCCGCCGCCTTAGGGTCGTGCGTACTGACGCTGATGGGAATGATCGCCCGCAAGCGCAACATCGACATCAAGGGAACAAAGATGACCATCGTCAAAGAGATGCAGGCGGCGCCGTCTCGCCGGATCGGCAGGTTGACCGCGCATGTCTACTGCCCCCATGAGTTTTCTCCGGAGATCACCGAGCAGTTGATCAGAGCCGCGCAAACCTGTCCTGTGAAACATAGCCTGCATCCCGACATCCAACAGGAACTGATCTTTCATTGGGGTGCTTCGTGAAGTTCCAGAGCTGGCCTGCCTTCGGCAAGCACTTGAGCGAGTCGACGCCGAACCATCTCTCGCCGATCTATCTGATCATTGCCCCGTGCAGCTATGAGAGGAAAAAGATCTGCGATATGATCATTGCCTCTCTTCACAAAAAAGATCCCCATCTGACACCGCAGCATTGCGATGCAGCCGCGGTCTCTTTGAACGAGGTCGTCGATCAGCTGAACTCCCGCTCCTTATTCGGTTCGGCGCCTGTCGTTGTTTGCGATGGACTGGACAAATTGAAAAAAAGCGGCTGGGAGCCCCTTTTAACCTACGCGGAAAGCCCCTCTTCCTTTTCCTATCTGATCTTAGGCTCTTCGAGCGCAAAAAACACGGCCGACCTTTACCAGAAGGGAAAAAAAGAGCTGGTCGTTTTGGACTTGAGCGATGAAAAACCGTGGGACCGAAAAGCGAGGTTTCAACGGTACATGATCGAATACGCCCTCAAGGATGGCAAGACGCTTAGTCCCGACGCCGCCCAGCACTTGCTCGACCATATCGGGTTGGACCTGCCGAGCTTGGAACAAGAGCTGACCAAGCTGATCTGTTATGTGGGAGAGCGAAAAGCGATTGCTATGAGCGATGTCGAACAGATCTGCGCGGTCGAGAAAACGGTGTCGACCTGGCAATTATCGGAAATGGTCGTTTGGGAATCTAAAGCTGTGGCGCCTCCGCCAACGATCGATCTCTCTTGGCTTTTGCCGTTTCTCGGACAGCTCCGCTACCAGCTCCAAATCGGCCTGCAGCTTGCGGTGATGATCGACACGCACATGCTGCCGGGAGATATGGCCAAGCAGCTTCCGCAGTTAAGAGGGGCCCTGTTCGATAAGAGGATGGCAGTCGCTAAACAAAGGGGGCAGGAGTACTTCCGCTCCGGACTGAAGAGCCTCTTCGAGATCGAGCTCCTTGCGAAAAATAGCGGAGGAACGGCAATCCTTCTCTTTGATCTTTTGACTGCAAAATTGGCTCATGCGCGATGAAACCTACCTTATTCTTATTTCCTAACGTTCTCGATGAAGAGGGCGATCACAGCCGAGTTCTTCCCAAAAGCGTCGATGAGGCTGTCGCACAAATCGATGGACTGATCGCGGAGAGCGAGAAACCCGCACGGAGGTTTTTGCGACGCTTTGCTTTCGAAGCTCCGAAAACTTTTCGGGATATCCCGATTAGACTTCTCAACGAACACACGCCCGACAAGCAGATCGATGAACTGCTCGAGCCAATCCTCAAAGGGCAGCGCTGGGGCCTGATCTCCGATTGCGGAATGCCCTGCCTTGCCGATCCCGGCAGCAACCTGGTTTTTAAAGCGCGCCAAAAAGGGATCGCCGTGGAAACCTTTGCCGGACCTTCGTCGGTCTTGCTAGCGCTTGTTCTATCGGGCTTAAGCGGACAGCATTTTACCTTCCACGGCTATCTGCCGAAAGAGGAGCCTCTTCTGATCAAAGCCATTCAAGAGATGCAGAAGCGCTCAGCGCAAGAAAAGTCGACCCATCTGTTCATCGAGACCCCATACCGCAACCAGAAGCTATTAGCCCAGCTTCTCAAGACGCTTCATGACAACACGCAGCTGTGCGTTGCGACAGACTTAACTGCGCCTGGCCAAGAAGTGTCGACTAGATCGGTTCGGGAATGGAAAAAATCTCCGATGCCGGAGATCGACAAAAGACCGACGGTCTTTGTGTTGCGCGGGTAGAGTTCAAAGATTATTTCTTAAAGAAAATGTGAGAAATGCTCTTGCAACGCCGGGTGAAAAAGTGGCAAGAGGGGATTTCTCACAAAAGTCGTATGCTTGGCAGAGGACCGATCGGTCCTCTGCAAAGGGATCTTCTAGCTTTACGAAGTGTGCAGCAGTCGTTCGAGAGCTTGCATTGTCAGGTGGACAAAGTGCGGGTCTTTGTAGTGGCCGCGGGCCCAATCATGGTCGGTCTCGGGGATTTCAACGTTCGCATTCTTTGCGATGTCCCAGACATAGTATAAGAACAGCTCGGTTACCGGATACGCGCTTAATTTATCCAAGAAAGTCCCATCATTTTGCTTTCCTTGATAATACAAGTTCAAGATCTCTTCGCCTTGCAGCTGCTCTGGTGTTCGCGTTGTTGTTTTCAGCTGTTTGTCGAGCTGTGCCAGTTCGCGGGTGTACAGGTGATTGATGTGGGCCACTTTTTTCCCATCGACATTTTTCTGGAACGCAGCTTCGATCCGCGCTTCAGCAGGTCCGACGAGACGGGTATGGAAAAGGTGGCGCATCAGGTCGCGTTGGACGGGCTTCGGAAATTGCGCAAAAAGATCTTCATCGGCTTTAGTGCGCTCGAGCAAGTCGTGGAATGCGATATGGACATACGATCCGGTCGGTTTCGGTTTCTTTGGAACCTCAGGGAAAGTCAATGTGACTTTGTTTGAGGCTACAGGGTTGATTGCGGATAGCGTCGGCTGCAGAGAAGCTGGCTTATCGGCTACAACAAGACTTGGCTGAGTTGTTGAAAGTTGCGGATACAAGCTTTCGACCATATCGAAAGGAGGAGCTGAAGGTTTAAATTGCTCAGGCATGGTGATCGGCTGTTGCTGTCCTGTCACATATCCTTCCAACTGGTCGATCGCAAGCCCTTGGGCTTTTTGTTTTGCATCGACTTGGGACAGCGCGGTAGCTTTACGCGATGCAGCTTGTCTTGCGAGTTCTTCCGGGCTCGGCTCTTTGGAGAAGAAATTAAACATGCTAAAAAAGCCCTTCGGTTTAGCAGGTTCGCCTATGGCCGTTGACGCATGTTCTATCATTGCGATTTCACCAATGGCGCGCTGTTTAATTTGTTCTCTTAGATCTGCAATATTATCTGTTCCGAATACGCTCTGCACAAATGATTGGCGAGGGTCTTGGCCTTCGTACAAAATGAAGCTGCTATTATTGGAAGCGAGGAAGTAGAGGTTGTCCAGCATGTAGGATAAGTCGAGAGGCAAAGGCTGGCCTTTTTCATAAGCCTCTTTGCATAAAGGAGCATGGTGCTCGATAAGGGACTGGGTCAATGCCTGATGAGCTGCGAATTCAAGGCGCATCAGGATAGCCGGAGAGGAAGCAAACGGCTGCAACTGCTCTTTGATCAGAGCGTGGCAGCGTGTAAATTGCTCGGACAACGGTAACGATGCAATGTTTTGTCGAGCGAAGGTTTCAGAAAGGCTTGTAGAGAAATGATGACGGATTGTATTTAAGAGCTCTCCCAACTGATCTACAACGCGGGACGGAAGATAATGGCCGCCGCGTGTCGCGAATTGGTTGAGATAAAAAGGGATGTTTTCAAGATGGTTGGGGATGACCTTAGTCGATTCGTAGACATCACCCAATTTGTTTGCCTCAAAAACTTCAATATACTTAGCAAGGCTGTCGCGAATTCCAAGTTCGAGCATCACCTTGTTTTCTGATATCAAAGTAGGCAATAGCTCAATTTCGTTGATTGCTTTTTCGCAGAAGGCAAGGCGGTTCATGAACCCTTCCGGCGTGGCATCTTTTGGAAACTTGGCCGTGACTTCGCTCATGACTTTGGTGATGATCGCATGGACAGGGTTTGACTCGTCATTTTGCCAAGGGTGGTACTCATCATAATCCATTACCTTCAGCTGATCGATCTGTGTTAAGAGTTGAGAGGACAATACGGGAACGGCGGCCATATAGTCGGGAGAGACGACAGGAGGAAGTTGGCACAACTGCTCGCGGTTTCTAAATTCCCAAGAGCTGTGTATGTGCGCAATTTTCGGGTAAGTGACCGGGTACAGCGAACCTGTTCCATTGCAGGTTGAAGGAACGTGTTGGGGGGTGTCGAGCTGAGAGGCCAGTGTTAAAGGATAGACTGAACCGACAATTGAGCTGAAGCTTGGCGGAGGATCAAGATGGACTGCGGAAGGGTTGTAATCAGGGGTGATCGATGGAGGCCATGTGGGTAAGTCGGGTTGTGCCAAAAGGGCGCTTAAGCCTGGATATTGTGGATAAAGAGGTTCTCCCTGGACCGTTCCAAGAGGCAATCCTGTTTGGCTTTGGCCATGGGTGGGATCAAAAAAAGTTGCCATGGTTAATCTCCTTTTATTCTCTTTTATTTGTTTTATTATTTCATCGTGTCGCATTAATTATACTTAATTATCGCAACTCATTTCAACTAAAATAAACTCTTAAGATATTGGAAATTAGCGTTTTGTATACTTTGTTTTTTATTACGTATGTAATAAAAATGTAACTCTAAGTTATTGTAAATTTGATTAAGAACGATTCATTTTTTGTAATGTATGATTTAATCTGGTTGAGGTATCATTTATTATGTGAGTAAGTGTTGAAATTAATAGTTGAATTAAGTAAAATAAATATATAAGAAAATAGAATAAATCCCTTATAGGGGAGGATAATAAAATGGATAATAATCAGAATCAATTGCTGTCAAAAATTGCCAGTTTGGAGACAAAAAACGATCTTCTCGAAGCAGAGCTGATGTATCTTAATGAGATGCTGGTCCGATGCGGGTTTCCTGAGGGGATTAAGACCCTTAAAGAGACTGTTGAGGAACTGCTCGCCGAAGATCCTTCCGTGTCCCACGAACGGCCTGAATTGATCTAATATAGAACTTGATTCTCTGTCTTTTAAAGGGGCGGGTTGCAAAACCCGCCCCTTGCTTTTTCCAGGGCCGACATACCGCGCTCCGTCGGGTTTTGTTAATTTGGACTCGCTGCGACTTTGTCAAATCGATCCTCATCCTCACCCTGCCCACTTGGGGCAGGGCTTCGTCTGTCGGAACGCTTCGCTTCGATTTTACTTTGTCTCGCTGAGTCGAAATTCACAAAACCTTCCTGTGCGCGGTATAGCAAAATTCGAGCGCCGGGATTTTGCAATCGGCTCTTTACTTTTCTCGATGCGTATGTTAAATTCTCTACTAAAATTCTTTAATGTCAGGTTGTAGAATGGCAAAATTAGTCTTTGAAAATACGAGCGAAGAAAAAGAAGTGGACGACAACTCACCGATTCAAGAAGTTTGTGAAGAGGCCGGCGTCCCGTTTGCATGCACGGAAGGGGTATGCGGAACATGTGTGATCGAGGTAGTCGAAGGAATGGAAAACCTCTCCGAGTTCACGCAAGAGGAAAAAGATTTTTTAGGCGAGCAGGACCTCGAAAGGCTAGCTTGCCAGTGCCGCATTAAAGGCGGTTGCGTAAAAATTAAGTTTTAAATTTATAAGGACCACTCATGACCAACACCCAATCTCCAGCTCAAATCACGCGGGATATGACGATTGAAGATATTTTTTCTCATTTCCCTCAAAAGAGCCAAAAATTAGCCCAGGAAATGACCAACAGAGGGCTGCATTGCGTAGGCTGCGGCGCTGCAACATGGGAAACCCTGGAAACCGGCATGCTCAGCCATGGCTTCGCAGAAGAAGAGATCGACGATCTCGTCAAAAGGCTCAATGAGATTTTGGCTGAAAAAATTGATTTGAACACGATTTCAATGACAAAGAAAGCAGCTCAAAAATTCATTGAGATCTTAAAAGAGGAAGGGAAAGAAGGCTGGGGCCTCCGTTTTGGCGACAAAGCTGGCGGATGCAGCGGTTTTGAATACGTCCTCGATTATTCAGAAAAACCACGCGCAGACGACCGAGTGTTCCCTGCCCATGGCATCGATATCCACGTTAATGAGAAAGCAGTCAGCCGCCTCATGGGCTGCGAGATCGATTACATCGACGGGCTCAACGGTTCAGGCTTCAAGATCTCCAACCCCAACGCCAAAGGCTCTTGCGGCTGCGGCAAATCCCAAAGCTACTAATCGATAAGATCTCAAATGCATCAAGAACGCAGAAGCGGTGATACCGCTTCTGCGTTCCTATTTTTAGGGGAATGAATTTTAAGTAAGACTTTCATTGGTGCTAGAAAGGACATGTCTTTAGCAGCACCAATAAAGTTCTTACTTAAAATTCATTTATTTTGAATTCACAGATGTTGATTATTTGTGGATGGCGCGTTTGTGGACGGCAAGGGCCGCTTCTTTGATGGCCTCGGAGAGGGTCGGGTGGGCGTGCGGCAGGTTGGCGATGTCGAGGACTTTTGCTTTTTGGCTGATGGCAAGTCCAGCCTCTGCGATCAGCTCTGAGGCATGGGCGCCGATGATGTGGACTCCGAGGATCCTGTCTGTGACGGGATCTGCGACGATTTTGACAAATCCCTCTTCTTCGCCTGTGCAGCGCGCGCGGGAATTTGCTTTAAATGGGAATGTTCCTGAGATCGGATTGAACCCATAGCTTTTCGCTTCTTCTTCCGTCATGCCGACGGCTGCCACTTCAGGGTGTGTATAGACGACGCTGGGAATGGCTGCATAATCGACTAGCGGATGGTGGCCTGCGATGATCTCTGCGACGGCGGCACCCTCTTCCGATGCTTTATGAGCAAGCATCGGCCCATCGACGATATCGCCGATTGCAAAGATGTGAGGGATAGAGGTGCGGAACTGTCCATTGATCGGAATGAACCCTTTGGGATTTGGAGCGATCCCGATGTTCTCGAGTCCAAGGCCTGACGTGATCGGCCTTCTGCCGATCGATACCAGGACGACGTCGGAGGACATCGCTTGAGTGCTTTGGTCGGGCATCTGGACATTGAGGGTGATCTGCTTATCGGAGATTTCAGCAGAAGCGACCTTGGAACTTAAAAAGAACTGCATCCCTTGCTTGGTCAAACACTGCTGCAGCTCTTTGGAGAGGCTGATGTCGAGCGTCGGACAGATCCGATCGAGAAATTCGACGAAGATCACTTCCGAGCCCAAACGGCTGTAGACCGAACCGAGCTCGACGCCAATGATCCCTGCGCCGACAACGAGCATTTTTTTCGGGATGTTCTCAAGGGCTAGGGCCCCTGTCGAGGAGAGGATCCGCCGTTCATCGAATGGGAGGAAGGGGAGTCCGATCGGCTCAGAGCCTGTTGCCAAGATTATGTGGCGGGCGTTCAGCTCCACTTTGGACGGGCCGCTTTGGACGGTGACGATGTTAGGCGATGTCAATTGGGCAGTTCCTGCGTAGCGGGTCACTTTGTTCTTTTTAAAGAGGCCGGCGATCCCTTCGTTGAACCCTGCAACGACTTTTTGCTTGCGCCCCATCATCTGTTTGAAGTTCAGTCCGACATCGGAAATTTCAAGGCCATGGCTTTTTCCCTCATGGCGCAATTTCCAGTAGAGCTCCGATGATTGCAGAAGGGCTTTTGATGGGATGCATCCGACATTGAGGCATGTTCCGCCAAGCTCGAGCCTCTTTTCGACGCAGGCGGTCTTGAGGCCGAGTTGCGCAGCGCGGATGGCTGCGACATAGCCTCCGGGCCCGGCGCCGATGATGACGACATCAAAATCTTCTGCCATATCAAACTCCCAAAGTTAAAGAGGGAATTGCAAAACTCATTTGCTCGATAAAATCGCCCTTTTGAGGCTTTTTGCGCCTGTTCTTCTCACCCGACCCACTAGGGGTCGGCTTCGACAAACAGCCCGTGGCAGCTACGCTGCTTCTCGCAAACAGCTTCAAAATCATCAATTTTCTCAAGCAAAGCATTTTTGCAACTCCCTCTAAAGATCGAGCAGCAAGCGCGCCGGATCTTCGAGCATCTGTTTTAAGTTCACCAAAAAGAGGACAGCTTGTTTTCCGTCGACGATCCTATGGTCGTAGCTCAATGCCACATACATCATCGGCCGGATCACGATCTGGTCATCGACGACGACGGGGCGTTTGACGATCGAGTGCATCCCAAGGATCGCGCTCTGCGGAGGATTGAGGATCGGTGTGGAGAGGAGCGACCCGAACACTCCGCCATTGGTGATGGTGAAGCTGCCGCCGCGCAAATCATCGACGGAGATCGTTCCTTCGCGCGCTTTCTTTGCGTACTTTTCAAGGGCGGCTTCAATGCCGCTGAAGGAAAGAGCATCGCAATCGCGCACGACAGGGACCATTAAGCCCCGCTCTGTCGAAACGGCAACGCCGATATCGTAGTTGAGGTATTGGATGATCTCATCCCCGTCGATCGCTGCGTTGATCTCAGGGATCGCTTTGAGGGCTGCGACGCATCCTTTGACGAAGAAGGACATGAACCCGAGCTTGACGCCGTGCTTTTTAATGAACGTGTCCTTTTCCCGGTTGCGGATCTCCATGACGGTCGACATGTCGATTTCGTTGAAGGTCGTGAGCATCGCCGTCTGATTTTTGGCTTCGACAAGACGCTGCGCGATCACTTTGCGAAGTCCCGTCATCTTTTTGCGAGTTGAAGTTCCTTCGGCGGCTTGAGGTTTTGCAGCAGGGGCTTGAGCCGCTGCCTTTGGAGCTTCCTTGGGCCCTTCTTTTGCCTCTTTGGCAAAATCGGGCATCATTTTGCGCGCGCTTTCCTGGGCGGGCTGCGGCATGGCCTGAGGCGCTGCTGCGACGGGCGCTGGCGCTGCAGGAGTAGGAGATGGCGGCGTAGGAGCTGCAGGTGAGGAAGCGGGGGCTTGCACCGATGTGTCGACGAAGCCGATCACTTGTCCGATCGTCACTCGATCTTCAGCTTTTACCGTAAGGGTGAGCTGCCCTCCTTGCGGGGCATAGAGGACCTGGTTCACTTTGTCGGTTTCCAGTTCGATGATCTCTTCATCGGTCTTGACGAGCGAGCCGGTTGGCTTGATGATGTTGCTGACGATCGCTTCTGATACGGATTCTCCCATCGACGGGATTTTGATTTCTATTTTCATGCTGTTACCTCGAAAGCTTGTCGCATTAGCGTTTCATGTTGCTGATGGTGCAGTTTGTGCGATCCCACAGCAGGGGATGCGCTCCGATCTCTTCCAACGTACAGGATCGGACGATCAAAATTGTGGTGGATGTATTCCCATGCGCCCATGTTCTGATGCTCTTCCTGCACCCAAGCGCATTGCGCGTATCCCCGGTATTGCTCGAGGATTTTTTCGATCTGGGCCTTGGGGAATGGATAGAGCTGCTCGATTCGGACGATCGCCACATCGGAACGGTTTTGCTTTTGCCGTTCAGCGACCAGTTCATAATAGACCTTGCCCGAGCAGAAAAGCAATTTTTTTGGCATGCTCGGCTTTAAAGGATCGTCGAGCACCTCATGGAAAGAGCCTCCGGTGAAGTCCGGCACGCTGCTGACGCAGAGCGGGTGGCGCAGGAGCGCTTTGGGAGTGAAGATGATGAGAGGTTTTCTTGTCTTGTTCAACGCTTGGGCACGCAGCAGATGGAAGATCTGCGCCGGTTCCGAGCAGTTGGCAATGCGTGTGTTGTCATGGCCAGCAAGCTGCAAAAAGCGCTCCATGCGGGCAGAGGAGTGTTCCGGGCCTTGACCTTCATAGCCGTGAGGCAGAAGGAGTGTAAGGTTTGTGCTGAGGCCCCATTTCTGCTCCGATGAGGAGATGTACTGGTCGATGATGATCTGCGCTCCGTTGGCAAAGTCGCCAAATTGCGCCTCCCAAATGACAAGGGCGTTGGGATAGGCCACGCTGTAGCCGAAATCAAAGCCGAGCACAGCATATTCTGAGAGCGGGGAATTGAACACGTCGAACGGCGCCTGAGTTTCGCTGATATGGGAAAGGGGGAAATACTTTTGGTCTTTGACCTGGTCCATCCAAATCGCATGCCGATGGGAAAATGTGCCGCGGCGCGCATCTTGCCCCGATAAGCGGACGTGGACGCCTTCATTGACGAGCGTCGCATAGGCCAGGCTTTCTCCCATTCCCCAATCGATGCTCGGGTTTAGAGGATCTGACTTGACCATGGCCAGCCGATCTTGCAGCAGACGGTTGATTTTGGGATGGATCTTCAGTCCTTCGGGGACAGCGCAGAGCTTTTCTGCCATCTTAACTAATGTCGCTTCATCGACTGCTGTTTGGACTTCGCTTAAGCGGACGTCGGAAGCGGGCTTTTCCATTTTTGCTTTTGAGGGAAGGGGCGATGATTTTTCTTCCAGAGCTGCATTTAGGCTTTTCTTAAATTCCTCTTCGAGCTGGGCAGCCTGCGCCTCGTTCAGTACGTTTTCTTTGATCAGCTGTTCCTTAAATAATGTGCGGATCGATTTTTTTCCTTTGATGATCGCATATTCGAGCGGTTGAGTGAACGTGGGCTCATCGCCTTCATTGTGCCCGTATTTGCGGTAGCAGTTGAGATCGATGAACACATCGCAATGAAACTTGTTCCGGATCTGCATCGCAAGCTGGGCTACCCGGACGCACCCTTCTGGGTCTTCTGCATTGACGTGGAAAACAGGCGAACGGAATGATTTAGCGATCTCTGTGCAATACAGTGTCGATCGGGAATCTTTGGGAAGCGTGGTAAAACCGATCTGGTTGTTGATCACCAGATGGACTGTCCCGCCTGTGCTGTAGCCGTTGAGATTGGCAAACTGCATCGTCTCATAGACGACCCCTTGTCCTGCCAGCGCGGCGTCGCCATGGATCAGGATGGGAACGATTCCCGGTCTTTCTTTGGATTTTCCTCTCAATAATTCTTGCTTGGCGCGCGCAATTCCTTCGACGACGGGATCGACCGATTCGAGATGGCTCGGGTTGGCAACTAAGGTGACAGGAATCCTCTTTCCATTTTTTGTGTCAAGAGCTCCTACGAATCCTTTATGGTATTTCACATCGCCCGTTCCTTCGACCTGGTCAGGCGCATAAAAATCTTCAAATTCGTTGAAGATCAAAGAATAGGACTTGTTGAGGATATTGGCGAGCACGTTCAGCCTACCCCGGTGCGCCATGCCTATGATGAACTCGACAGCTCCGATGTCGGCGCCCGTTTCGATGATTGCCGAGAGCATCGGGATCATCGTTTCGCCGCCTTCTAAGGAAAACCGCTTTTGACCGACATACTTTGTGTGGATGAACATTTCGAAAAGTTCAGCTTTGTTCAATTGGTGCATGATCCGCACCTTGTCGTCGCTGCTCAATTCCAATGGGAAAAAAGGTTCGATTTTGCTCTGGACCCAGGCTTCGAGCTCTGGCGATCCTAGCCCCATGTACTCGACGCCGATCTTGCCGCAATAGGTTTGCTTCAGAGCGTCAACGATCGTCCTTAAAGGAGCTGCGCGCTCTTTAAGGAATCCGCAAGTGGGAAATTGGGCATCCAGCTCGCTCTCTTTAAATCCCAATTTCTGCAAGTTCAGTTCAGCGGGCTCTTTGGCAACTTCTGTCGATATCGGGTTGCATGAGGCCATCAGATGGCCGAACTTACGATAGGCAACGATCAATAGATGGATCCGCAGATCCGGGCTTTCTTGGACTGCTGCGGGAGCAGTTGGCATCGCGGATGTTCCGAACTCCATCCCTTCGAAAAAATGGCGCCAGGAGGGCTCGACGCTGTTGGGATCCTGCTTAAAGTTCTGGTAGAGCGCTTCCATCGCGTTCAAATTGGCCAGATTCGCATACGAAAAATCTTTTTGCCCCATTTTACCCTCAACGTTCTCAAGAGGCAGTTGCTAAACTGCTTTGCCAGGAAAAATCGATAATTTTAAGGCTATTTGCAAGTGGCAGCGATGCTGGCACAGTCCATTCAACGAGGCCAACCCCTAGTGGGTTGGGTGAGGAGAAGGGATGCAAATGGCCTTAAAAGAGCGGTTTTAACGGGCAAATGAGTTTTGCAATTGCCTCTCAAATTGGGTATATAACAAAGCTAACGCCTCGCTGCAATCTCTTTCTTGAAATTTATTTGAGAGCCTTTCATACTCTTGGCAGTTTTATGGGATTTTGTGTTCTAAAGGAATGATCAGGACTTCTGCACAGTTAAAACAATTGGCCCTAGGATAGTCAGGATGGGGAATTTGTTATGCTAGCATCCTGTCCTTTTAACTTTACAGATGTCTGTATGACAGGCTGAAAAGAGCTGTAAAAAATTTATTTATAATATCGTTGCAGAAAATTTTTTGCTCCGATAAATAGAGGTCATTGCGTAAGAGTCTGTCCACAAACTAGGCTTTATAGGTTTTTTGAGATCCTTTTTGATGAGATTTCATAAGACTAAGGTCGTTCGGACGACGAGAGCATGTGTTAACACATGTTTGAGGAGGCCGATATGAAAGATTGCAAAAAGGTTCCAAAAAACTAAAGCGGAGTTTGAGGACAGACTCTATAACTCTCTGTAGAACCTCTAGTGTAATGTTTTGATGTAAGGATTTAAGCTGCATGAATATCAAAAGTGAGCGTTTGAAGAAACTCGAATCGGAACTCCAAGATCTTGAGCAATGGCTGCGGTTAGGCCTGGTCCCCAAAAAGGATATGGAAAAGCACAAAGATGAAATGCGCCTGCTCCATGATCGGATCGACGAGGAAAAAGAGAGGCTGCGCTTCTTGAAAGAGAGCGGAGAGCTTGAAGAGTTCAGCGTTCCCAAACGTCCGGCCCACGGCAGGCAAGCTGTCGAGCCGCATAGCCTTCCTGATATCGACATCGCTGAAGAAGGGCTTACCGACGCAGGCCTTGATATGGAGACCGAGTCGTTCGACATTGAAACGACAGCCAGCGGCGAAGAAGGAGAAGAGGGAGAAGAGGAAGGGACTCAAGCTGAGGAAGAGGAAGAGGATGATCCCTTTAGCGACCGCAACCGTTGGCGGCGCGGCATTTTAGAAGACCCCGACGCTAATGATTGGTAATTGGGCTTCTGAGAATCTTCAAGACGTAAGTCTTTATTTTCATGTCCCGTTCTGTTCAAAGAAATGTCCATATTGCCACTTCTTTGTCTTGCCTGATAAAGATTTTTTTAAAGAACAATTTCTGGCATCGATCGCGCAAGAGTGGAAGCTCCGGTTGCCCCAACTAATAGGCAAACGGATCGTCTCGATCTATTTTGGAGGCGGAACGCCTTCAAGACTTTCTCCGCAGCAGCTTCTCTCTATCTTAGGTCCGGTGCTGAATTCCGGCGTTGAAATCGATCCCAACTGCGAGATCACTTTAGAGGCCAATCCGGAAGATGCCTCTTTGTCCCTTTTGAGCGATTTCCGCAGCTTGGGCGTCAACCGTCTGAGCTTAGGGATCCAATCTCTGGACGACGGGCAGCTGCATGTTCTTGAACGGCAGCATTCCTCCCAAAGAGGGATCGATGCGATCATGGCCGCGGAACGCGCCGGGTTTAACAACATATCGATCGATCTGATGTACGATCTTCCCCATCAGACCCTGGCAAGTTGGAAGTCGACCCTGGACCGTTTGAAACAGCTTCCGATCACCCACCTTTCTCTCTACAATTTGACCTTCGAGCCTCATACAGGTTTTTTTAAACGAAAAAAAGAGTTAACGCCCCATCTTCCCAACGATGAACAAAGCCTCCGTTTGCTCCAAGAGGCGATCGAAGCCATAGAAAACGCAGGGCTTGACCGCTATGAGATCTCCGCTTTTGCGCGGCCTGGCATGCATTCGCGCCATAATACAGGCTATTGGACCGCCCGCCCCTTTTTAGGTTTTGGCCCTTCCGCCTTTAGTTATTGGGAGGGCAAAAGGTTCAGGAACATCGCCCACCTCAACCGGTATGCCGAAGCATTGGCAAACGGGGCATTTCCTATCGATTTTGAAGAACGGCTGGCCTATCCGCAAAGCCTCTATGAACTGCTTGCCGTCCGGATCCGGCTGAAAGAAGGGGTCGACATGGCTCTTTTCGAGAAATCCCATGGAACTCTTCCAAAAGAGTTCGTTGACCGTTTGCAATCGCTGGAAGAGAGGGGATGGTTAAAAAGGGCAGGAGAGGTCTGTTCGCTAACAGATGCGGGGATGTTGTTTTATGATAGCGTCGCAACAGAGCTCATTTAATAAAAAAACTGCCTTCCATTTTCATGGAAGGCAGTCGGAGTTATAAGACGTTAGTGCTTCGAAGATGCCGCGCGTTAAGTATTAGGCCCTTGAGCGCGCGGGCATCTAGATGCTTTAAACAGTTGTTGTTAAAGCAGCTCTAGCTCTGCGTTGCAGGAGGCCAGTTAATTGGCCGGCTGCAGCATTCAAGCCGTGTCGGTAAGCAGGAACAAAGATGTTCAAGAAGGCTGCTCTTTCACCGTTTGCGCCGCTTACTGCGCTTCTGATTGCAGCTTCGTCGTTCTCACGCTCGATCACATCAAGTCTAGCTCTCTTCTCAGTACGTTCTGCATCGAGTGCATGGAAACGTTGCTTAGCAGCTTCGTTTGCCGAAACAGCATTCAATGCTTCAGCATGCGCTTGAGCGAGCTGAGGAGCTACTGCAGAAGGATCAAATCCTAAGAGTGCAGAAAGAGATTCGACTGAGTTCAGGTTCAATGTACCTGTAACAGCAACACCGTTACGAAGTGCAAAGAAGTTGAGCAGTTTTGTTAAAGCAGTTTGCTCTGTTCCAGCAACCCAAACGTGGTCTCCAATTCCATGGCCCCAAGCGTCTGTGCCAACTTTTCCATCAACTTCTGTCTCTGTTCCGTTGACGTTGATGATCACTTTGCCAGGAGTTGCAGAAGCTCTACCTTCTGTTTCATAACCGTGCCAGCTGTTCCAAGCTTGAGAAATTTGTCCTTCGAATGTGAAGGTTCCGCCTTGGAAGATCGGATCTAGAGCACCATCTTCAGCTTTGTAAAGCTGAGCGAGGCGTGTCAAGATCTCTTGTTTTTCAGCATTCAAGCCAGCGCGTCGTGCTTCAACAGCTTGTTGGATAAGCTCAGGATTGATCAGCGAGCTAGCTGCTTGAGCAATCGCTGGGTTGCCCATGAGAGCTGCGCAAAGGTCTTTAATGATCTTAGCTTCAGGGTTTCCTGGGAACAATTGCTTCAAGTGCTCTACTTCTGCCGCAATTGAATCAAGCGTGATGTTTGCAACATCTTGGTTAGCAAAGCGCTTGACTTCATTGTGGTAGACCGAGTTGACAAAGCTAGAGATAGCCATGTTGAGCTTTTGCTCTGGAAGCTCGATCTGTGTCAGAGTTTTAGAGCTGAAAACGCCAGTGCTGACCTTTTCTTGGTTGACTAGAACTTCGCCGCCGTTGCGTGCGAACTTTGTCTCAGCTTTCTCATCAGAAAGGGCAGCGATTGCGCCTCTCATGAAGTTTTGCGTTTTTTCGATTGTTGGGTTAGCATCGCCAGCAACTAATGCAGCAGCAAAAGCTGTGTTGAACTTCTGAACGGCAACTTCGTAATCTGAGTTCAGAGCAAGGGCTCTGTTCTGCTCATGAGAAATAATTTGCACGCTGTCAGCTGTGATCTTAGAAGTAGGAATTCCCAGCTGTCTAGCTTCTACGTCCGACAAGCTCTTATTATATGCAGCCCGGATCAGTCCAGTTGTTGCATCATTGAAATCTTTAGCAGCCGCTTTGATTGCGACGTCTTGAGAATTAGCTTCGCCGTAAGCGCTTGTGCTGGACATCTTGCCGAAATGGAAGCAAATCCAATTGATTGCTTTATAGAAAACGTTACCTACGTTAGTAACTGTAGTCTCATAAAGAGCATCAACTTTTGTTTGACCTTTACCAGTCAATTGAAGTTTTGCATTTACGATAGGATCAACAACTGTGTTGACAACTGTTGCAGTTTCGACTGCAGTTGGAGTTGCAACTGGTGTTGCTGTAGCTGTATCTGGCGCTCCATTTTGAACAGGTGCTCCAGTTGGGTTTGTTGCGTCGACCGATGGAGTTTGCTCTGCAGCACTTCTCAATCCGAGTCTTTCTAGAATAAAAGCCATAATTAAATTCCTCCGAAACTAAATTGTTTTAATTATGATAGGCTAATTGCGTATTTTTTTTGCGTTACAATTAAATTATAATAAACAATCACGATTTAGTTCAATCAATTTTGTGTTTGCAACTAATTAAAATTCAGTTTCTATCAGATTAATAATTTTAGTATTTCAATTTTGCATTAATTAAAATTTCGATTTTTACTTTTTAATATTTTGCATGATCTAATTATTTTTTTTGTTTGTGTTTTAGATGCATTCTCGTTTTGTTATTTTATAAAAATTAAAATTTAGAGTAGTTTATTTAGTTAGATTAAAATTTTGTTTTCTGTGTTTTTGTGATTTTGTTTTGTTATTTAATTATTTAATTGCTGGTTTATTTTTGATTTAAAATTTGCATTTACTTGTAATTAAAATTATAGTATTCGTTTATGTTATTATTTTCGATTTTAATTTGTGTTGTAGTGAGTTTGTTTGGGGAACAGTTTTTTTGAATCATGAAGTTTTTATATGAATTTAAATAAATGTTTTCTTTTTATGTGTGTAATTAAAATTTAATATAGTTTGTTTGTTGATTTTAAAATAAAGTCTTTTTGTTTTGGATAGATAGAGGTGATTAAATCGAAACGACTTCAAGGATCGGGAGTATGACAAGAAGCCGCCTTGAGTTCGAGCCAGGAAAAAGCTGACTCAAAATCAGGGCTGCGGAGACACGCGAAGGTTCTGTGAACCTTCGCAGTGCAAAGCAGGTGAAGCGGCCTTGGCCGCGAACTGGGCTTGCCAAATTCTCCAACTTTAGATGTTGTTTGTGTATAGATATTGGTCGTCTCAGATGAAAAGTTAGAGAGTTCTTTGTCCTAAAGTTTTCTTCTTAAGAACGATGGAGTAAATAAAAAAATTGAATGATCAATTGCTATCGAGATAGCGCTCGAGCACTCGGGCAAAGCGTGGAATGTCTTCTGTATAGTGGGCCCTTACCCATGCAGGGCGCTCCGATTCGGCAATAAGGAGGCCTTCCGCCTCGATTTGCTCTTCAAAAAGCCTAAAGAACTGATCGTTTAACCGATAACGGCTGAACCACTGATTGAGCTCTTCTGCCGGGGCTTTTTCAGCGAAGCGCCTTAAGAAATGCGCTGCTTGATTGCGTTGGCGGCGCGTTAAGCTGCTCGGCAGTCTTTGGCATTGTGCGTTCAATCGTTGAGCTTCTTGCTGGACAAGTTGCGAGATGGTCTGAACTCTTCCACCGCGCGATGCTTGAAGTTGATGGATCTGCTGGAACCTGTCCCAGACCCTCCGTTCTACGGGATGGGTGCTGTGGGCTTTTAAGATATTTTGACAGATCCTCAGGCGTGTGCGCAGAGGGATCGCCTCGTACCAATTTTCTGCAGTAAAGTCGTGGTCTTTGAGTTGAAGCTCAGTCGACAAGACGGCCCTTCTTGCAGGCTGTGCTTGGGTAGGATTCGGTTGTTCGACATGGGAAGGATCCAAACTTAAATCAACCTCTGGCAGATCAATAGGGGCGTCCGGGTGTGTTAAAACGGCTGCGTCGTCTAGCGTCTCTCTCAATGGAGTAACGGGATCGGGCGGACGTATTCCTGATGAGGAGTCTAGTGGAGGCGGCAATAACGGATCCGCGGTCAGTGTCGAATGTGGAGGGGTAAGGGGAAGAGTTAAAGGGGCTGTTGTTGCATCTAAACGGCTTTGAGGAAGAGGGCGGGGAGTGGAAGAAAACGGGTCATCGGCAGGGGGCTCGCTCAGCAGAGGATTTGTCGAGGGGTTAGCGTGCGCTGTCAAAGGATCGCCGGAGCCGGGAAGAAGGGGACCGTCCGATGGCGTCAAGTTGGTCGGGGTGGAGATAGGGGATGGCGTCGTTAATGAAGGCGAGCTTGCAGTTTGTCCTGCGAGGATGCTTGAGCTCAAGCGGTTCCAAATATCCTGGGCCTTTACGGCCGATGGGGCAATGGGGGCGACATCGGGCGCGATACGGGCGGCCATGGCCCGATCAAGCGGTTCGATGAGGAAGTCATGGGAAATTGCGGTGTTGTCCCGTTGGACAACTCCTTGAGAGTTGGCGCCTATAACATCTAAAGGTTGTTGGCTTATAGAGTTATGGTGAAGCTCGTGAACTGCAAAGAGGTCTTGTGCATAGCTTTGGATTTGCCGCATGGCATCTTGGCTGTACTGAGCTGCAAAGGGTGAAGAGCCTCCATTGCTGTCGTCCAGACAGGCCTCAACGCGGTAGAGCTTACCTCCAATGACAATGTGGGTAATGAGCAGCGGCTGAGACTGGACAGGTCCCGGTGGGGGCGAAAGGATGGGGGCTGAAGTTGAGGAGGTTAAAACGCTCATAAATGCATAATTAAGCTGATTTCGTAACTAATTTGTTCGTTCATAATTATACTTATTTAAAATGATAATTGCAAGTTTTTGATAATTAATAGTTTATGTAGTATTAAATATTTTAGTTTATTTAATGCGTAAATTGTTGGTTTTAATAGTGATAGTAATTTTGTTTGTTAAAATTAGTTTGTTTTTGCGAATTTAGTTAAATATTTAAGTGTGTTTTAGTAAAATATATATGTCGAAACCCATTAACCAATAAAAAAGAGAATCATGGTCTTTTAAACTATTTAATTTACAATTGCCCAAAGGGGGCTGCTATGGCATCAAAAACACAATATCTTCCAGTTCCGAATGATCCAGTTACACAAACTGGCACGGGAAAACTCAACGTCGAAGCATATTTGCCAACCCAACAGCGGCTACCTATCCATTGCTTACCGCGCGATGCGGTCCTCCCTTACATTTTTCAACAACGACATGCAAGTGAATCAGCTCCGTTATTGGCGCCTTCGCGCACGGTTCCAATTGCTCCCGAATTCGCTCCGCTTTTAGCTCCGGAGGCGCAGGGCTTTTTAAAAGTTCTTGCGGCACAGTCTGAAAAAAGCAGCTCGACTACATACCCCATTTCCGGAGGTGCAGGGTCGACGGAAGACGTCGTGGCCGATATCTCTTATTTCGGAAGGACTTTGGCCGATTTGGGAACCGATCCTGTCTACCAAGCGATCGGTGTGACGACGGGTGAAAACGTGTTCATGGGATTTTATGCGGCATACAAAGCATGGGACCGATTCCAAAAAGCTTCGCGCGTTGGAGATTTCGGGGGCAAGGTCGACGGCGGTTTAGATACGCTTCGCGGCGTTACGCAAGGGATCGGAGGCGGATTTTACCTTGCTTATCGCGGCACGAATATCGCCTGCGAGATCGGCAATGTCAATACGGCAATGAATGCGACGACCGCGCTTGGGAAAGCGACATTTGCTATCAGCGTGATCGGGAACTTCTTTTTCGGCCTTTTCTATTTGTTCATGGGCGTATGGGGGGGCTACCACTTGTACCGATCAGGCAAGTTTTTGCATGGCATGAACAAAACAGATGCTACCATCCCGTTTTTGATCGCTCAAGCGTATGCCGACACGCACGAAAAGCTGCGCTCGCTGCGAACTGAAGGGGCCCCGAGACAAGCTAGCTTTAAAAAAGATTTAAGGAAAAAGTGCTTGAATGAGTTTGCCGACCAGTTCCTCGCATGGCAGAAGCAGCTCAAAAAAGATGGCAATTTCGAAGGAGAAGAGCTCAGCCGTTCTCAGATGAAAGAAGTTGTGACGGCGCTTTTTAACGCAATTGATGCAAGTCCGGCTGCTAAAGCTGCTTATCTGCAAGACTATTGCAAAAAAATGGGCTTGAATCCTGATGAAGTTGACTACTTGGACCTTTCCTCGATGGAGATCTGCGGATTGAAATTGGAAGAGCAGCACCGCCAGATGCGCAAAGAAGCTCGATTTGAGCGCGCAGTTGGAGGGGAAGCTCTTGAAAAAGTGAAAAATGCCTACAAAAACGGGCTGGCAGAGCGCTTGGCATCCGATGATCCAAACGTTCAAGCTACAGCTGAAACTGAAGCTGCCGCATTGGAAAAAACTGTGCGCAGCGCGCTCATCAAGAACTTGGTCATATTCGGCACGTTTGTCCTGATCGGGATCTTAGGCGTAGTGGTCTCAGTAGCTACGATCGGATTGTTTGCATTGCCCCCAGGATGGGCGCTTGCAATGTTGATCTTGACCGTCGCCCTTGTTGTCGCTATGGCAGGGATCGATATCTACTTCTGGAAAACAGGAATGGAGTCGAGCGCGAAGCCGGGCGAGTACGATAAGATGTTTATCATCGCTATCTCAACGGTCTTGGTTGTTTCCATGATTGTCGCGATAGGCTTGACATTTGGATATGGACTCCCTCTGCTTCCGCTTGTCTTAACTCTGATCATGGGTGACTTAGGCCTTGCAGTCTGCGCCTATGGCTATGTGAAAACAGACGAGCGTGAAATGAAATGGAAAGCGGACCACCCCGACCTCGAGCGCGTTGAGAACAGATTGCCAGCAGATGATGGTGCAGATGTTGAGCTCGATGAGCGCACGACGGCCCTGTTCAAGAAGCTTTCCAAGGCAGACCGCCAAGCGGTGCGAGCCGAGTACTTTAGACAAAGCGCTCAGCTCCATTTTAAAAAGCATGAGTATGCGCAGTTAGATGCAACCGGCGATTTTGGCGGCAGGTATCTGGACCGCGCAGTCTCATTAGAGCCTGATGCAGCGGGTGCTGAGTACAGCATTTTAGAGCGCGCGGCCAAAAAGACGGCCAAGGTCTACTGGGAGAAATGGCACCATGCAGAAGACGAGCTTGCCAAGGAGAATGCCATCAAGATGCACGCGTTCATGGAGCTTCTCAAATTGCAAGGAAGGGATGCTTTGCAGGCGCAGCTTAGAGACATCAAAGATGATGCTGAGTTGTACAACGCCTTTAAAGCAAACATCTACTACTTGTGCAAACGAGCGGAGAGCGCCAAGGACTTGAAAACGGTCATCCACGCTGTCCGAACTGCTGACCAAGTGGAAGATCCTGCTTTAGCCAACGAACAGTTGAAAAGGGTCCAGGAGATCTACGACCATACAACGCATTGCGCTGCATAATGATAAGACAGCTGCATCCATCTATTTATCTTTTGATTTTTTCCCGCCAACGGCGGGAAAAAATCTTGCGTAACTAAATTTTCATTCCATTTTTTCGTTTTGATTTTCTTGGTATAATATTGCCGGGCCGTAGGTGCAATTTCTCAATGGAAAAGTTGTTTTTAATAGCAATTTTTCATTGAACCTCTGAGCCTGAGGGACAATGGCGACAACTCTTGCAAATAATGTTTATTTTCCATCGCGCAGCGAACCGGCCGTACAGGCTGGAACAGCACACTTACGCTCGGCAAATCCGTTAAAAAATTCGTTGAATGTCAATTTTTTCTTACCGCATGCAGACGGACCGATGTTCCGTGTGGCGAATCCTCTCTTTTTCGATCCGGGGAAGATTCCAGCAAAGCAGCTGCAGAGCATTGCGTCTCCGGTGGCGATTGCCAGCGGCCCTTCTATGGAAAGCGCATCTGCCGAGAAAGTCATTTTAGGGCCGCTTGTCTTGGGAACAGGGGACATGGTCGCTGACCTCGCCGGCAAGACGAATGGGGTCTACAATCAGATCATCTTGATGCAAGGAGTGGAAGACCCGGTAGGCCTTGTCGGCATCAGCGTGGCATCTGTCTTCTCGATTGTTAGCGGAGCGTTCACGGCGTACGACGGATACCGCGAGGAGCGCCTTGCCAAAAAGATCGGAGATGTGTGGGGCCGAGCGTTGGCGGGGCTGAAAACGTTGCGCGGAACAGTGACAACGACGGCTACGACGATTTCTTTGCCGGCAAGGGCTCTCACTTTGACGGCGCTGGCAACGACATCGAAGGTGGCCTTGGCAGCTGCAAGTGTTTTATCGACCATTTCGGGGGCTTTGTTCAGCACGATCGGAGTGATCTATTTAGTGATCAATTCGATCAAAGTTCATTTGCAAAGGGGATTTGACCAGGAGCTTGCGGCAGTTCTGAACAATCCGGATCTTTCTCCTGAGGAGAAAAATGGCGCAGGGCTCGAGTTTTTACAAGGCAAATTGCGCGTGAGCGATGAAGAGAAGGCGGCCATCAGAGCGGATGTGGAAGGAACCCTGCGCTACCAAGACTTGTCGCTGGAGAAAAAAGAGGCGAAGATCGAGAGCAAGATATCGAAATTAGCCAAGAAAAAAGAAGAAGAGCTCAAGCGCGTCACAAGCGCTGATTGCGTGGACAAGATCAAGAATGCGGAGCCAAGTTCTGCTACAGAGGTGGTCGAAGCGGTTTTATCGCGAGCTCGCAAGAACATGATCTTTCATGCCCTGGGGATTACGATCAGCATCCTTGGAATTTCTGCGATGGTGATCGGTCTTGCGTTTACAGGGCCAGGCGCGCTGCTTGCAGCCGGCATATTGAGCATGGTCGTCACTGCGGGGCTCTTTGGCTTTGACCTCTATTATCTGTTCCAAGATTTCCAGCAGAGCCAGCCTGGAAGATATGACAAATTATGTTTGCTCCTCTCTTCGATTTTAGGGTTTGGAGCGGCTACGGCAGCTATTTGTTTTTCAATGAACCCGATTGCGATCGGATGCGCGGCAGTCTTCGGGCTTGTTTGGCTGATGATCAATTTAATTTGCTTTTGGAGGCTTCGTCAGCTGGAAACAGCGCAGACGGCTTCTTAATAATAAGGTATAATCATGACGACACAGACATTTTCATTGTCAAAAGGGGCGATAGACCACTATTTAGGAATCAGATCGCAACCCGTATTCGCTCCCGCTAAGGCCGCTTCAACTTACTTAAGCCCTCCCGTAAGCGAGGCGCCCCGTTCTGCTCTTCCATTAAAAGAGCGGCTGCCCGTTTATGAAGGATTGTTCGGTTCGATCTGGGGACGGGTCCTCAACTTGTTTGAGCATACGATTGCAATCGAGGACCGCAATGGCGCTTGCTCCTATGTCAAAGTGTCGAAATTGACAGAAGAGCTGTTGAAGCCTGATATGGGACGTCCAGCAGCATCCCATTTTGCTGCGCAGACGAAACAGGTCCAGCAGCTCGTCCTAGAAAACCTCCAACCGATCATAGGCCAGCCGATCACATGGGAAAAAGTGGAAGGGCTGTTTCAAGCCTTTAGGACAAGCGAAATGTTGACCCGATTGAGGGGAGCCGATTGCCCTGCAGTCAAACAGGCGGTTTCAGAGCGGTTGGAATCCTTAAAACATCGGCATCTTGAAGTGCTTGAGTATGGTTCCGCAGAAGTCACGAGCAAATTAAAGGTTGGCGATATCTTGTTCAAAAAGGTCCACGAGGATGATTTTAATCCCGTTGTGCTTGGACAGACGATTGCCTATCCGTTCATGGGGGCGCCAAAAGAGAGGGAAGGATATAAGTTCAGCCATGCCGCCATCTACCTTGGAAATGGGCGGATCGCGGAAGCATCTCCCCATCTAGATGGGTGCGAGGTGAGGTCCTTGCCGATGAACGATCCCCGTTTTGGCTTGGACGGAGTCCACAAAACGCGGTTTTTGGTCTGCCGTTTCCATGACGAAGAAATTGCTAGGGAAGCAGCTGAGATCGCCGAGTCGGTCGCCCAGCCCGTTTCCGCTTACAACGGGGGCCCTGGCGATGCGACCGAGTACCAATACACCAAGGTCCATGCAATGCGCTCCTTGTGGCATACAGCTTCATTTGGGCCGTTTGCCAGATACCGCTATATGAAGCAGTACATCGATGACCACAAAGGGGAAAAGCCGATCGACTTCATCGACCTCAAAAGCTTCTTCTGTTCTTATTTTGTGGGCTACTGCTACCAGACTGCTGAAAGCCGCCGCGTGATGCCGGCGATCCTTGGCGAAGAGGATGCGCCCAAGAAAGGATATACTTCTATCGGCAGCGCTATTTTTCGAGGGCTCTGGGCGCGCCTGCGCAGGATATGCAATTGGAAAGAGATGAGCGATGCCGTGAAGCTGCAGTTTGACGCCAAGAGGCTGACGCCGCAAAACTTCCGCAATTTCACGACAGCTCATCCCGAACTCTTTAGAGATGTCTTGATGTTAAGGTAATCAATTGGGTAGAACTATCTTCTTAGAGTCTGTTAACAGAGATTCTTAGGAGTTCTGCCCCATGGACCTTGCTTTAGCTGATTTTTTGTCCTACATCGCTTCTGAAAAGGGGCTGTCTTCCAACACGGTCGCCGCCTATCGGCGCGACCTCGAGATGTTCTTTGATCTTCTAAAAGGCAAGGGCAAGCAGGAGCTGACAGAGGTTGCCGAGAGTGACGTGATCGCTTTTTTAGCGCAGCTAAAAAGCCAGCAGTACGCCAGCAGCTCGGTCTGCAGGTCGCTTGTTGCCGTGAAGGTCTTTTTTCGGTTTTTCAAACGGGAAAAATTGATCTCTGTCGATCCCACTGCCAACCTGGACTCTCCTAAACTTTGGCAGTTGATCCCCGAGGTCCTCACCTATAAGGAAGTCGATGCCCTTCTCAAGTGCCCAGACCCTTCCGATCCGATGGGAGCGCGCGACAGGGCGATCTTTGAGGTGATGTACGCGTCAGGCCTTCGGGTCTCTGAGGTATGTGGCTTAAACCTGTTCGACATCAGCGAGAACACTGTGCGCGTCAAAGGCAAAGGAGGAAAAGAGAGGATCATTCCGATCGCACAGGCGGCAATCGAGGCGGTCGACCACTACCTGATCCATTTCCGCAGCGCGCCTCCCGATCAGAAAGATGTCCCTTTGTTTGTCTCATCTCAAGGCAAGCGGATCGATCGGACGCTCGTTTGGCAGAGGATCAAGTTATATGGCAAAAAGGCAGGCATTGATAAACCTCTTTCGCCGCATACGCTGCGCCATTCGTTTGCAACCCACCTTCTGGAAAATGGGGCGGACCTGCGCGTGATCCAAGAGATGCTGGGGCATGCCAGCGTGGCGACGACCGATCGCTACACACACATCAGCCAGCAGCACCTCACCCAAGCCTTCTCCAACTTCCACCCCCGTCCCTAGGAATAGTTTTTCTTGTAGGTAATTAATAAGTAAAAGTTGCTTTGGGGCTTTCTAGAGACATGTCGGATGGGGCGTCCCAAGGGCGCACCTCCCGCGACCACCTTGAGCCTCACCTCGCTTCACAAAACCGCGTCCTCGGAATCGGTCCGTGCAAAGCACTGTCCCGCCGCCCTAACGGGCTTTCCTGCGGTGCGCTTTTGTTTTACGATCTGAGGCCATCGGCTGCTCGTAGCGCTTGCTTCCCGCCCGGACTTCGTCTCGATTGGGCGAGTCCCGCATCGCGTCGACTCGCAGAGCCTATTCTAAATAGATAACACTTATCCTTTGTAAGTACCGATTCATTCAGAATTTTGAAAGTGTATTATCGTAGAACCAAGAAAGTTGGCTCTGCGAGTCGACGCGAGTTGGGACCCGTCCCGAAAGGGAGGGGAAACGAGCGCTACGAGCAGCCAATGGCCTCAGATCGCAATGCTAAATCGCAGCGCAGGAAAGCCGTTAGGCGGCGGGCTAGTGTTCTACACAGCCCGCTTCAGAGCATGTGATTTAGCGAAGCGAGGTGAGGCTCAAGGTGGTCGCGGGAGGTGCGCCCTTGGGGCGCACCATCCGACATGTCTTTAGGTAGCCATGAAAAAGATCTTACCTATAAATCATTTCTAAAAAGAGTTTAATCTTGGCTATTGTCCGCCGCCGTTTGTTTCTTCAGGTTTGGGGTGTTTTTTGAGCTTGTTCATTTTTTCGTGGAAGGCTTCGACGTAGGTGTAGATCACCGGCGTGAGGTAGAGGGTCAGGACTTGGGAGACGATCAATCCTCCGACGATCACAATACCAAGCGGGCGGCGGCTTTGCGCTGTCATGCCCCCGATGCCAAGGGCGATCGGAACTGCGCCCATCAATGCGGCAAAGGTGGTCATCAAGATAGGACGGCACCTGACCATGCAGGCGTGATAGATCGCATCGTGTATCGATCTGCCCTCATGAATGCGGGACTCGTTGGCAAAGTCGATCATGATAATCCCGTTTTTCAGTACGATTCCCAACAGCATGATCAATCCGACGAAAGCATAGAGGGAAAGTGTCTCTCCGAAGAGGAATAGGCTGAGAAGACCTCCTAAGGCAGCTGGCGGCAAAGTCGACATCACAGTGATCGGAGGATAGAAGTTCTCATAAAGGATCCCCAAGATGACATAGATGATGAAGATGGTGATAATGAGCAAGTATTGGAGGTTGGCAAAGGAAGTTTGGAAGATGTTGGCCGCTCCCTGAACGCTGCCGAACACTGTGGGGGGCAGGACCTCGCGTGCGGTCTTTTGGACATCATTGAGCGCAGTTTCAAGGGCGGCGTTGCCAAGGTTAAAAGAGATTGTTGCTGAGGGTAGTGTATTGATGTGGTTCACAGTAAGCGGGCCGACCGATTCTGAAATCCGAGTTACGGAGCTTAAGGGAACCATCTTGTTTGTCGAGGAGCGGAGCCAGAGCTGTTTAACCTGTGCGGGCTCGCTGTAGAATTTTGGAAATGTCTCCATAATGGCGTAGTACTGGTTGTCGGGCATGTTGATCGGAGATAGGTTGGTTCCTGCATAAGCTAAACTGAATGCATTTTCGATGTCGTAAGCTGTGACGTTGTAAATAGATGCCCGATCGCGCAGGATCTCGACATTGAGCTGAGGCTGGGTGATGTCGAGATCGCTGACCACATCTTTGATCGTTGTGAGCTTTTTCAGCGCAGCTTCAAATTTGGGAGCGTATTCATACAGGTCGTCTGAGCTTAAGCTTTGCACGGTAAACTGGTAGGCGGCCTTGCTATCGACGGCGCCGACTTGAAGGTTGATCAGCGGCAAGGGCTTTAAAAACGTTGCTACCCCGGGGATCGAGTTCATTTTCGGACGCAGACTTTTTAATACTCCCGCAAGAGGAAGGCGGTCCTGCAGCGGCTTTAAGTGGATATAGAGGATCCCTTCATTATCTTGGGGATAGCCTCCAACGGCTGCTACTTTTGTGACATTGGGATCGGTAACGGCCATTTTAGCGAGCTGTTCCATGTAGTCGCCAAGGATGAAAGGAGAGGTGCCGTCGACTGTCTGGACATAGGCTTCGACAAGCCCTAAGTCGTCGGGGGGCAAAAAGTCCTTGGGCAGCTTTGCTAGAAGGAGCAATGAGGCGGCGAGGCTTAGCGCGCCGACGCCAAGGATTGTTTTTTTATGGTTGAGAGACCATTCGAGGGTAGGTCCATAAATATCGAGGATTTTTTGATTAAAGGCCTCGGAAAATCTCTCGACGAAATTTTTCTTCCTTCCTTCGACATGGACGGGGATGAAGCGGCTGCACAAAAGCGGTGTCAGCGTTAGGGAAACGATGCCTGAAATTGCGACCGAGATCACGATCGTCATAGCAAACTCGTGCAGGACCCTTCCGATGATCCCTCCCATGAATATGAGCGGGACGAACACTGTGCAGAGGCAGAGGGTCATTGATAAGATCGTAAAGCCGATCTGCTTGGAGCCGTTGAGCGCCGCCTGCAGAGGAGATTCCCCATGCTCGACGTGGCGCACGATGTTTTCAAGGACAACGATCGCGTCGTCGACGAGGAAGCCGATCGCAAGCGTGATCGCTAGCAGGGAGAGGATGTCGATGGTGAATCCAAGCTTCAGCATGATGATGAACGTCGCAAGCACTGACATCGGAATCGCGAAGACGGGGATGATCGTATCCCGGACTTTGCCTAAATAGAAGAAGATCACAAGGACGACCAGGATAAGGGCTACGCACAGCGTGAACTGGACATCGTGGACAGATTCCCAGATGTAATCGGATTGGTCGTACATTCGGATCAACTGGACCGATCCTGGGAGCTCTGCCTGCAGTTGCGGAAGCAGGTTGTTGACCTCTTGGATAACTTGGAGGGTGTTTGCGCCGGGCTGCTTGCGCATCGCGATAGCGACCATCGGGGAGGCTTGCTCCCCTTCAAAGTAGGAAAAATACATCTTATCGTTTTGGATGCTGTCGATCGCTTTTCCAATATCGCGGAAGCGGGTGATGGAACCATTGTCGTTTTTAATGATGATTGGGTCATAGACGTCAGCGCTGTAGAGCTGTCCTTGGATGTCGACGGTGAACTCGCGGGAAAATCCATACAGGGTCCCGGTCGGAAGATACACGTTAGCAGTCTTAATGGCAGTGCCGACATCATTGATCCCGATGCCGCGGGCTAACATTTTCTGCGGGTCGACTCTAAGACGTACTGCGTAGGGGCTTCCATAGGTCTGAACTTGAGAGACTCCTTCAAGGATGCTCAAGCGTTGTCCGAGGACGACATCGCCGTAGTTGTACAAATCGCCAAGGCTCAAATCGGGAGAAGTGATGACGAAGATCAAAATAGGCGTCGAAGTCGGATTGACCTTGCTATAGGTTGGCGCATAGGGCAGGTCTTGCGGCAGCTGGGCGCTGGCGGCGTTGATCGCAGACTGGACATCGGGCGCTGCCAAATCGACGCTCCTGTCGAGGACGAACTGGAGGACGATGCTGGCGCTTCCCGTATAGCTTGTAGAGGAGATCGTCTGAATGCCTTGGATCGATGTGAACTGCCTTTCAAGGGGAACGACGACGTTGTTGGCGATCGTTTGAGGGTCTGCGCCAGGGTAGTCGACGCTGACTTCAATGGTGGGATAATCGACGTCGGGCATGTCGCTGACGGGAAGGGCTTGGTAGCTCAAAACGCCGAAAAATGCGAGCGCGAGCATCACAAGGGTCGTCATGACGGGGCGGTTGATGAAAGGACCTGAAATATTCATGTTCACTCGTTACATTGGAGATTGATATTGGGGTTGCTGAGGCTCCGGCGGCGCTTTCGTAGCGATCTGGACTTTCATCCCGCTATAGATATTGAGCTGTCCTTCAACAACAACCTGGTCACCAGGATTGATCCCGGCGTAAATGACAGTCTGTTCGCCGAACCTTTGTCCGATCTGGACGTTCCTTTTTTCTGCTGTGCTGTCTGATTTAACGACGTAGACGTAATGGCCTGATTGCCCGACCAGGATCGATTGGGTTGGAACGACAAGGGCCTGATGCAGTTCATCGAGGATCACGCGCACGTCGACATAATGTCCAGGCCATAGGAGCTTCTCTTCGTTGGCAAAGGTCCCTTCCATCAGGATCGCTCCCGTGTTCTCATTGACCTGGTTGTCGATCAGGGTCAATTCTCCTTCAAATGATTTGGTATGGGAAGGTTCCGTGAACACTTGCAGTTTGAGGTTTTTGGACTTTTGCTTCATTTGGATCGTGGTGAGGTCGGTCTCCGGAACGTAGAAATCGACATAAATTGGCTGGATCTGGTTCAAGGTCACTAAATTTGTTCCTGAATTTGCGTTGACATAGTTGCCCGGTTTGACTTGGAGCTGTCCTGTCACGCAGTTCATCGGAGCGCGGATGAAGCAGTAGCCGAGATTGATCTTAGCCGTTTCAATAGCAGCTTGGTTCTGTTTGATCGTTGCTTCATCAGCGAGCACATTGGTGACGTACTGGTCGTAGTCGAGCTGCGAAATGAAGTTTTCCTTGACGAGCGAAGCGTACCGTTTGGTCGTATCGCGCGCATACTCCAAATTTGCATACGTTTGGGCCAAAACGCCTTCCGCTTGCGCCAGCTGCGCTTCATAGATCCTCGGGTCGATCACTAGAAGCAGATCTCCTTCTTTGACTTCTTGTCCTTGGACAAAGAATTGGCTGGTCAAGGTCCCTGAAACCTGGGCCATCACATCAACGCTGATGTAGGGTGTGACATGTCCTGTGTAATCGAGATAGAGGGGCACATTGCATTGGCTGGGAGTTGTTACGGTCACTTGATGCGGAGGAGGTGGAGGAGGAGGAGCTTTTTCACATCCTGCAAAAGTTAACAGTGTTGCAAGCATTACATACTTTTTCATCGTGTTTCCTCAAGCGTGACAGATGTTGGAAGATAGGTGGGGGACACCATCCCTGTTGAATAGGCCAGATTGGCAAGCGACGTGAACCATTGCTGGATCGCATTGGCCTCAGTCGCCCGCGCATCGGCAAGCGAGCTTTGCGCCGAGACAACGTCGAGGATGGTATTGGTCCCTTCCTTATATTTAGCAAGCGCTACCGTGTATTGCTCTTCAGAGGCAGCTAAAAAGGCTATCGCAAATTTAAGTGTGTCATAGGCGACTTTGACGCTGGAATAATAGGTGGTGATCTGTTGGATAATGTCGATCTGAGAATTTTTCATCTGCTCTTCGGCAGTCTTTTTGTTCGCTTTTGCGATCTTGATCGCGTTGCGGTAGTAATACCCTGAGAAAATCGGCATGCTGACTGCAATGGTGCTTTGGAAATTGTATCGGTCGTGGAGTCCGCCGTTGAAGTAGCTTTTTCCAAGCTCGAAGTTATAGTTCACCTGGGGCAAGAACTGTCTTTGAGCGGCTTTCAGCTGCTGTTCGTAAGAATGCAGATTTGCTTCCGCGGCAAGGAGGTCCGGTCTGTTCTGCAGTCCAAGGGTGATCATCTCCTCAAGCGGAGGCAGGAGGTCCGTATTGGGAAGATCGGTCGGCAGTCCGAGGGTGTCCAATTCCATATTTGCGGGAAGGCCCATGCTGGCCAAAAGCTGGGCATAAGCGGCCTGCACATTTTGTTGCTGCGCGCAGAGAGTTGTTTGGTTTTGCAGAAGCTGCGTTTGCGACTGCAAAAAATCTGTGATGTCCTTTACACCCGCCCTT
Organism: Verrucomicrobiota bacterium; assembly: GCA_018239665.1. Lineage (GTDB taxonomy): Bacteria > Chlamydiota > Chlamydiia > Chlamydiales > Rhabdochlamydiaceae > Acherontichlamydia. The sequence goes on from JAFEGV010000013.1 coordinate 35,859, forward strand.
AATCCTGCTTCAGCCACTTCCAGAGTTGTCTGCGCTGTTTCGACGTTTGCCTGGTCAGCGACATACAGCTGCTTTTGATACATGTAGTTATAAAAGTCGTTCATGATCGTCTGGATCAGTACTTGGATCGCATTGTTGTGGGTCCAGTCTGCATTGTAGAGGGCTTGACGATAGGATTCTGTTGTTGCTCTGAGAGTTCCAAAATCGAAGACGAGGTAAGAGATCTGGAGCTGCGGCCCGTAAACCGAGTAATAGACGTCTGTGACGGTTAGAGGCGCTCCACCCGCTGCAGCCCCTGCTCCGCTAGTCACACTTGTGACAAACGTGGGCTGGCGGGCCCTTAGAAAGCTGTACTCGCCTGTGAACTGGGGGAAAAACTGGCTTTGCGATTGGCCCCATTGCGCAGCAGCTGCGCGGGCCTGCGCCCATGTGATCTTTGTCTGAACGTTGTTCCTGAGGGCTATATCGACGATCTCCGCTAAGCTAAACGGTTCATCTTGGGTAGGAAGATCGGGAGGCGCGTCATTGAGAGGCATCGCCTTGACATAAGAAGGAGGATTCCAAGTGTTGTCAGGGCTGCGGGGAGCATAGCTGTAGGGATCGATGATCGATTTTGACGTGTAGCAGCCGCTGCAGATCAAAAGGACGGAAAGTGATAAGGGCATGGCAAATCGCGTCAGCTTGGAAGCCTGCGACTTGACTTGGATCATTTCACCTTCATCAGGGCAACTATTAGACATGAAATACCGCAGCCTAAAGGTAAATTATTTTTTTACGCTTAAGGCGCAGTATACGAACTTTGCTTTTTAGGTCAAAAGTTATAGCTAATTAAATACAAAAATCGAGTTTTAGTAAGAGAGAAGTCTTATTTTTTTGGTTAAAAATATAATAAAGTGTTGCCGAGTTGATTCGTTTTGGATAGAAGGAAGGTTTGGACTTTTGATTAGGCAAGGCGGAGGGGCAATGAGTTCAATCAAACTAAAAATGTTAGGCAAGATCGGAAAAATCATGTTTCTTACCGCCGGAAAAAAATTGATGAGGATATTAGACAAGACAGCAATGGTCTTGCTTTTGCTTGCCGGTTTGAACTGGGGATTGGTCGGGATTGCAGATTTTGATCTGATCTCATGGATGTTTGGTTCAATGAGCGCCATGCAACATATTTTCTACGTCGCATTCGGATTGTCAGCCATTTGGGCGATAGTCCGTTTATGCATCCGGAGGATTTACAAATAGAAATTAGGCGGAATTTGCGCCTGTATTTTTCAATAGCTTCTAAGAAGCTGTACTAAAACCATGCTATCGGTGTTTGGATCCTTTTCGCGATCATTCGCATCAGTCTCCTCACTCATGTTGGTAAACATGAGCTCGTCGCCTGAATAGCATGCTATGCAAATGCTCATCGAAGAAGCTCTCAAACCCCTATAAGCGAGGTTTTAGTACAGCTTCTAAGAGAACGCCTTTTGCAGCTTCTTCGCATATTCTCGATTTAGATACTGAGGAGAAGAAAAAGAGCGCTACAGGTTATAGCGCTCTTAGTGTGAATTGGAAGAAATTAACTGAAAAACAAGCTGGCCTTGTGCTTCATTTTTCCGAAGGTGGAGGGCTTCGATGCGCTCTTGACTTTAGCCATCGTAATTCCCATATCGTCCCAAGTCGCATCATGGCGGGGATCCCATTGCGTGCGCCCAATTCCTTCTTGTCCTAGACCTGTTTCTTTTTCATCGCAAAGCTTAAAGCCGGCCTGCGGATCCATAAAAACCTTTCCGGATTCTCGCTCTCCGTTTGCATTGGTCAACATCCTATCTATGCATGAGTCCAATACATCATTTGCTTGCGGCGAACCTTGTAAATCTTCTGAACTCAATAAGTCTTTAGGATAGACAAAATCAAAAATCCCGTCAGAGGCGAGGATTAAAGCATCGCCATCTTTAACCTCAACGATGTTCACAGTAGACTTTCCTAGATTATTTGTGGCGTTGCCATTATTTTTATTTGTTTCGAAAATGAGTTCGTTCTGCTTGTTGAAAATAAAACCTCTAGCATCGCCATTTTGAAAGGTGATCGCATATTGTTTTCCTTTAATAGTGGCAATAAATCCAATGATGAGAGTCCCGTCCGCGCCAACAGGATCTAGCAGATCGTTTTTAAACTGTAGCATTGCTTGCATAATAGGCTCGCGAACATCTCCATTGATAACGATGTCTTGAAGATTTTTTTCAAGCTGGGCAATGGCCCCTCGATTTGACCCATCGGGTCTTGGAATGGGTTTTTCTAATCTTGCCCGCCGTTCGGCCATGCCATGGCCGCTTCCATCGAACACGTAGGATATCCCATTGTCAAAAGTACGGGCGAAGTCCAGGATCCCATTAGGTGATTTTACCGTACCTGCGGCATCTTCATAACGAGTACGGGATTCGCCTACGGAGAACGAGGTGTCCATTTTGCATGCTGGAGGAAGAACTTCAATTTGATTAATAGATCCAAGTTCGTGATTTTTTAGTATAACGGTCCTTTCTTCAACTTCGTCTTGATGCGCTTCGCTTGGGCTAGCAACATCTACAACAGAATCAAGATTCTCAAAGGAATCAATTGATAGGGATGGGCCGAAGACTTTTTCCATATTCATTTTGCAATTTGTGATTTCTTCAGACGTAAGAGAATCAAAATATCGACCTTTAAGAGCTTCAATTTGTTTAGCAGTAGAGTTTGGGCCTTGGCCAAACATCGCTTTTACAAGTCCAGCTTTGCTGGCGCGCTGTTTTTCTTCAGAAGCGTCAAAAGAGAGTAAAGTGTATTTAGACGTGTTGGGATTGCACCAAACTTCTCTAAACTTGAGAAACTCGTCAGTTCCATTATATTTGATTTCTCGAAATGCACCTGCTGCCATAAAAACTCCATGGTTTTATTATTGGTTTATTAATTTTTTACGTAATTGGTTTTTTTACGGCTTTATTTTACAAATTATTTGTTAATATAATGTAAATTTTTGAATTTATTTAAAAAATAATTTACGTTCGGCTAGTCATAATTTGTGGACTAGCATTTGGCGCGTGCAAGTGATTAATTTTTAGAGCTTTATGAATTCAACAGGAAAACCGAATTTGGGAGAGAGGCGAAGCCCCTTCCCAAATTGACAATCCATTCTTTGGAGCGGGATGTTACTGAAGCTTTTTATTGAGCAGGTCGTTGACCACGGTCGGCGATGCTTTGCCTTTGCACAGCTTCATCACTTGTCCAACAAGAAAGGCGAAGGCCTTGGCCTTACCGGCTTTGAAATCAGCGACCGACTGGGCGTTTTCAGCAAGGACCTGGTCGACGAGGGGCTCGATCGCAGCGGTGTCGTGGACAGGCTGGTAGTCGGGGTTTTCCTGGACGATCTTCTCAGGGTCTTTGCCGGGAGAGGCGACCATGTCGTCGGCGACGCTTTTGGCGATCTTGCCGGTGATCGTCCCTTTTTCGATCATGTTGAGGAGCTTTCCTAGATGCCCGGGAGTGATCCCTGAATCGAGGAGCGATTTTCCCGATTCTTTATAGCGGCCGGCAAATTCAACGGTGATCCAGTTGCAGACACTTTTCGGATGGGGGGCGATCTTAAGCACCTCTTCGAAATAGTCGGCAAGCCGTTTTTCATTAATAAGGATGGCGGCAGCGCCTTTGGGCAGCTGGTACTCGGCCATATACCGTTTCATCCGTTGGTGGGGAAGTTCCGGCAAGGAGGCCCGGATCGTTTTGATATAGCTTTCCGTCAATACGATCGGAGGAAGGTCGGGCTCCGGGAAGTAGCGGTAGTCATCGGCTTCCTCTTTGAGGCGCATCATGATCACTTCCTTCTTATCGGGATCGAAGCGGTAGGTCCCTTTCTCGATCACTTTGGAGGGATCTTCATGCGGTTTCAGCGAGTACTCGCGGATCTGTCTTCGGATCTCCGACTCGATGGCGATCTCCATATAATGAAAGGAGTTCATGTTCTTGATCTCGATCTTATTGCGGAGCTTCTTTTCTCCCTTTTTGCGGACGGAGACGTTGCAATCGAAGCGAAGGGACCCTTCTTCCATGTTGCAGTCGGAGGCGTCGAGGTATTCCATGATCGCTTTGACGGCCATGGCATAAGCGACGGCCTCTTTAGGAGAATGGATGCATGCCTCGGAGACGATCTCGATTAGGGGGACGCCGGCGCGGTTATAATCGACGCCTGCAAAAGAGCTGAAGTGCTTGAGCATTCCTGCGTCATCTTCAAGATGGGCGCGGTTGATCGAAAAATGTTTCGTCTCTTCTCCGACATCGGCCGTGATCGTGCCGCCGACGACGATCGGCTGCTCAAACTGGGTGATCTGGAAATTGCGGGGGCTGTCGGGATAGAAGTAGGACTTCCTATCGAACTTGCTAAAGAGGGGCACTTGGGCGTGCACCGCGCAGCCGAACTGGACGGCCTTGCGCACAGCTTCCTTGTTCAGGACGGGCAATGTGCCGGGCTGTCCGGTGCAGACATCGGTGATGTTTGTATTCGGCTCATCGCCAAACCGGTTCGGCGCAGAGCTGAACAGTTTTGATTTTGTATTGAGCTGGACGTGGATCTCTAAGCCGATGACAGGTTCCCAATCGGCATATGGAATGTCGGTCATGATTTCACCTCATCGTCAAAGAGCGGGGGAATGGATTGATGGTAAGTCGTCGCTTGTTCAAAAGCGTGAGCAAAGGCCAGCACTTGGGCGTCATGCATCTGAGGCCCTAGCAATTGGAAACCATAGGGTCGGTGCTCATGATCGAAGCCCGATGGGATCGATATGGAAGGGATCCCTGCGAGGTTTGCCGCAATCGTGTAGATGTCCTGCAGGTACATTTGCAAGGGGTCTTGGATCTCTCCAAGTTTGAATGTCGTGAAAGGAGAGCAGGGCATCGCGATGACATCGCATATTGCAAATGCTTTTTTGCACTGCTCGATCATCAATGTTCTGACCTTTTGCGCTTTCTTGTAGAAGGCGTCTTGGTATCCGGAGGACAGCACATAGGTCCCGAGCAGGATCCGTTTTTTAACCTCGGGCCCGAACCCTTCTTGCTTGGAGAAATCGTAGACTTCCTCGAGGTTCATCGCGCGCGCTGAGCGTTTTCCGTAGCGGATCCCGTCGAATCGTGCCAAGTTGGTCGAAGCTTCCGCTGTCGCCAGGATGTAGTAGACGGCGACCGAGTACTTGAGAATGTCGAGGTTGACGTCGACGATCGTTGCTCCTAGCTGTTTGTAGACTTCAAGGGCGTTAAAGAAGTTTTTCTTGGCGCCGTCTTCCAGCTGCTGAAGAAAGCTCATTGGAACGCCGATTTTAGCGCCGCGCATCTCTTTCTTGAGTTTTTCCAGGTAAGGTTCTTGAGGGAGGTCCATGCTGGTCGAGTCGTGGGAGCAGTGCTTGCCGAGTACTTCCATCGCCATAGCCGCGTCGGCCACTGTCGTCGTCATCGGGCCGATCTGGTCGAGCGAAGAGGCGAAAGCGACAAGTCCGTAGCGGGAGACTCTGCCGTAGGTGGGCTTGAAGCCGACAATTCCGCAGAAGGAGGCCGGTTGGCGGATCGATCCGCCTGTATCGCTGCCAAGAGCTATCGGGCAAAGCCTAGCTGCAACGGCTGCGGCAGAACCGCCCGACGAGCCGCCTGGAGTGCAGGCTAAGTCCCATGGATTTTTTGTCTTTTGGAAAGCGGAATTTTCTGTCGAGGATCCCATGGCAAATTCATCGAGGTTGGTCTTGCCGACGATCAGCGCGTCTTCTTCTTCCATTAAGCGGGTCACCGTCGCATCGAAGACGGCGCGATAATTGGAGAGGAACTTCGAAGCGCACGTGGTCATCTCGCCGTTGATGTGGATGTTGTCCTTAATGGCGATGGGGACGCCTGCAAGTTTGCCAAGAGGTTGGTTTTTTTGCCGTTTTTGATCGAGTTTGTCCGCCTGCGCCAGCATCCTGTCCGAGAGGACTGTAAGAAAAGCTTGGGTTTGAGGATCGTGCTTCTGGATTCGATTTAATGTCGCTTCAGCGATCGACCTGGCGGAAAGATCGCCTTTGAGGAAACGTTCGCGGATGGCAAGGGCAGATAAGCGGTACATGGATAAAGATTACCTCTGCTGATTAATTATTGGAAAATTTAATGACGGGAGGAACGCGGACCATGCCTCCGACATGAGCTGGGGCGTTAGCAAGAAACGTTTCACGCGGAAGGAGATCTCCGACGATATCCTCGCGCATCACATTGGTCAGGGTCTCTAAAACGCGAAGGCATGGCTCGACCCCGTCTGTCGGAACTTCGTCCAGCTGTTCAATGTACTCGAGGACTTTGGAAATTTGATTATATAAAGCTTTTTTTTCATCTTCTGTGCAAGCGATCCGGCACAGTTTGGTCAGCTTGTTCAGTTCATTTTCATCGAATTCAGCCATACATACTACCTAAAATAGGTGAAACCGATTATCATAATCCCTCTAAACTTCAGGTGTAAAGGGAAATATGCGCAAAGAGGAAATTGCCAAACTCCAATTTGGGGCCAAATCCGCCCTTTTTGTCCATGATCCGGATTCCGCGCAAAAAGCCTACTCTCAGTCGAGTATGTCTAGTTGCGCGGAAACCGGACCTGAACAAAAATCATCGAATTTGACCTTCAAAGCGAATTTTGCAACTCCCTCTAAAGTTCTGATTTATGCCGACAAGGGGGTTGACGGCGGGGCGTTGAAGCAGCTGATGCGCAGCCTCAAGCAGGAGCTCGATCCGGGAGCCTACGTACTTCAGAGAGTTGACGCCCAAATGCTCATTTCCGAACCTTGGGAAGAGTCGGCGGCCCTTTTGATCATCCCCGGCGGAAGAGATATTTTTTACCACGCTTCCCTCGACGGCGCAGGCACAGGCAAGGTCCGCCGGTATGTCGAAAATGGAGGCAAGTACCTCGGCATCTGCGCTGGCGCCTATTTTGCCTGCCAAGCGATCGAGTTTGAAAAAGGGGGATCTCTCGAAGTCTGCGCCGAGCGTTCCCTTCGGTTCTTTCCCGGAGTTGCCCGCGGCCCAGCCTACGGTCCTAACAAGTACTCGTATGAAGATGCCCGCGGCGTAGAAGCGGCGGCAGTCACCTGGGAAGAGGGGAGCTGTCCTATCTATTTTAACGGCGGCTGCCTTTTTGACGGCCACGAGCTGCATCCCCACGTCCATACAATCAGCCGTTATAGCGATCTTGCAGGACTTCCAGCTGCCATGCTTGATATTCCGGTCGGCCGAGGACGTGCCATTTTAAGCGGAGTGCACATCGAGTATGCGCCACGCTACCTTAACCCTAACGATCCTTATCTAAAGAGGCTGATCCCGATCTTCGAAGAAGCGGAACCTAAGCGCCGGCAGGTTTTCCGATCCCTTCTTGCCCGTTTAGGCTTGAATCAATTTGCACAAAACAGTATGGCTGGGTTCTAGCGTATAAAGCTGGAGCGATATGAGGTTTTTAGGTCTTGTTGGAATTGTTTTTTGCCTGTTGGTCCATGCTTCTACCTATGCCTGCACGGCATTTCAGCTCAAAGCTGAAGACGGGACGTGGGTCTATGGCAGGTCCCTGGAGTTTGGTTTTAGGATGGGCTCCGATCTCCTCATTGTTCCGCGGGGTACACCTTATACCGGAACAGCTCTCAATAATAAGCCGGGTTTGAAATGGAAGACCCGTTACGGTTTTGCAAGAATGAACCAGTTGGTCGCCCAAGAATTCGTCTCTGAGGGGATGAACGAGAAAGGGCTCGTAGTCGGAATGCTCTACTTCCCTCAATATGCACGATACGAGCCGTCCACTGACGCAGAGAGCAGCCGCACCTTGGGTCCTTGGGAATTGGCAGCGTATCTTCTCGGCAGCTGCTCAACTGTTTCTGAAGCGAAAGAGGTGATTGAAAAGGTGATCGTTGGAGAAGTTCCAAATTCCGACCTTGGCGGTTTTGTGATTCCGCTCCATTACTATGTCGCCGATCGTTCCGGAGCTGCTATCGTGATCGAGTACACCGACGGCAAGCGGCATGTGTACGATAACCCTCTTGGCGCATTGACCAATTCCCCACCGTTCGAGTGGCATCTGACCCATTTGACCCGCTACATCAACTTGTCTCCTGTCAACGTGCCGGTGTTGAAGCTTTCAGACTGGACCGTTCGAAATTTAGGGCAGGGCAGCGGCCTGCTTGGGCTGCCGGGCGACTACACTCCTTCGTCCCGTTTTGTGCGCGCCGTCTTATTTTCTCAATGGGCAGCGAAGCCGGTAAATGCCGAAGATGCAGTCCGCCTCGGATTTCATATCTTGAACACATTTGATATTTTCGAAGGAATTGTCCGTACGACGCCCGGGGAGGACAATAATTTGGAACTGCCCCTTTCAAAAGTAGGCATCGATCTCAAAAACGATCTCACGGAGTGGGTCGTCGTCCATGACAGGACGAATCTGAAAACGTATATCAGAACCTACAACAACCTACAGGTCCAAATGGTCGACCTGAGCAAGTTAGATTTCAGCAAAGGCGGCTTGAGGTCCATTAAATTGCCGAGCGCTTTTACAGCTGTGGACATCACCGAAAAAACGACTCCTCTTCAACTTAAGAGGTAAAAGAACTAAGACCAGTTCGCGGTCAAGACCGCTTCACCTGC
>JAFEGV010000140.1 GCA_018239665.1 Verrucomicrobiota bacterium
CTGCTAAAACAAAATGCATACTATATAAATTTTTGGTATAGGTTATGAGGTTTTAATCTAGGGACTAATTCAGTTCGAGGAATGGAACGAGCAAACTTGAATGAAGAAAGCTAAATCATATCCTCCCATCCTCCAACCAAAGGAGACTTCACGATGAACAAAGATAACCAAAAACCTACAACTAATGACGCTGGGATCCCGGTGTCTAGCGACCAGTACTCTCTTACGGTCGGACCCGATGGGCCCATCTTGCTGCAGGACCATTACCTCATTGAACAGATGGCTAATTTTAACCGGGAGAAAATTCCTGAACGCCAACCTCACGCAAAAGGAGCCGGAGCCTTTGGCCGCTTCGAGGTCACGAAAGATGTCAGCGCCTACACCAAGGCGACAGTTTTTCAGCCCGGTAAAAAAACTGAGACGTTGATCCGGTTCTCAACAGTTGCCGGAGAACAAGGAAGCCCCGATACCTGGCGCGATCCGCGCGGCTTCGCTTTGAAGTTCTATACAGATGAGGGCATCTACGACATGGTTGGAAACAACACTCCCGTATTTTTCGTCCGCGACCCAATGAAGTTCCAACACTTCATCCGCTCTCAAAAACGGCGCGCGGACAGCGGACTGCGCGACAATGACATGCAATGGGACTTTTGGACGCTTTCTCCTGAATCTGCACACCAGGTCACGTGGCTGATGGGAGACCGCGGGATTCCGAAAACATGGCGGCAGATGAACGGCTATTCAAGCCATACCTATATGTGGGTTAATGCAAAAGGGGAACGTTTCTTTGTGAAGTACCACTTCAAGACGGACCAAGGAATTGACTTCCTTACCCAGGAAGAGGCCGACCGTTTAGCAGGAGTCGATAGCGACTATCATCGCCGCGACCTATTCGAGGCGATCAAGCGGGGCGATTATCCCAGCTGGACTCTGAAAGTGCAGATTATGCCTTTTGAGGAAGCGGCAACATACCGGCTCAACCCGTTCGATCTGACTAAGGTCTGGCCTCATAAGGACTATCCGCTGCACGAGGTCGGCCGGCTGACGCTCGACCGCAACCCTACTGATTTCCATACAGAGATTGAGCAGGCGGCGTTCGAGCCGAACAACATGGTGCCGGGAATCGGTCCCAGTCCGGACAAAATGCTTCTCGCCCGTCTCTTTTCTTATGCCGACGCCCATCGCGCGCGCCTGGGAGTCAACTACAAGCAGATACCGGTCAATCATCCCAAGTGTCCTTTCCATAGCTACAGCAAGGACGGCGCGATGCGGGTTCAGAACGTTTCCGATCCGGTCTATGCTCCAAACTCGAAAGGCGGGCCTCAAGCCGATGGAGGGCGCTTTCCACACTTGGAAGTATGGGGCGCAAGCGGCGAGTTCGTGCATGCCGCCTATACGCTAAGAAAGGACGATGACGACTGGAGCCAAGCAGGAGACCTGGTACGCAAAGTCATGGACGATGCGCAGCGCAATCGTCTCGTTTCCAATGTTGTCGGGCATCTTAAGAAAGGCGTCTCAAAACCTGTTCTCCAGCGGGCATTGGAGTACTGGAGCAAGATCGACAAGGATATCGGCGAGCGGATCAAAAAAGGGGTCAACTCATGACTTAGGCTACGACTTGCGTCGGAGGCAAAGAACGTTTGAGCCAGTCTTTGAAACGAGTCGGGCCGATGCGCGGATTGTCGCCTGGAGTGAGGCTTTGATCGTTCAACTCTAAGCCGTAGTAACGGGCATGGACGTCTGTAACCACCTTTCGTCCATCTCCGGTCGCTTTAAAGAATAATCGCACGAGATCGTCAAGACCTATCCGTTCGGGACCTGCCAGCTCAATCGTGCCGTTCAACGGTTTCTCGACTGCGATGTCGGCCAGTACAGCAGCTACATCATCCGATGCAACAGGCTGCAAAAGAGCAGGCGATAACGGAACCATCTGTCCTTCGGTTGCCGATTGGGCAATGGCGCTGACGAACTCGAAGAACTGCGTTGCGCGGAGGATCGTATAAGGAATCTTGGATGCTTTGATCAGATTTTCTTGGGCCATCTTCGCCCGGAAATAACCGCTTGCAAGAAGCCGGTCGGTGCCAACGACTGAAAGCGCCACATGATGTTTCACACCTGCAGATGCTTCCGCGGCAAGGAGGTTATGCCCTGACGTTTCGAAGAACTCCATAGCCGCCTTGTCTTCGAACGATGGAGAGTTCGCTACGTCGACCACGATCTGAGCTTCAGCAAGCGCTTCGGCCAGTCCCTTGCCAGTGATGGTATTGACACCCAAAGAGGGTGATGCCGCCACCACCTCATGTCCACGCTCACGAAGGTTCTTCACGAGTTTTTTTCCAATGAGCCCGCTGCCTCCGATAACTACAATCTTCATATAAAAACTCCTGCTTTATCATCCGCAAGCGCCAATAACTTTCAGCATCTTACTTCTTACCCCTACTTTCTTTTTATTCAAAAAATCGCTTCCACAAATCACGAAATTAATTTATTTGTGAAATTAAAGACAACATAAAAACAAACATAGATCGACGCATTCATAAAAAATTAAGAAAATAGCCTTATATAAACATCAAATAATATAAAAAAACAGCAGTCGAAATGAAAAGCTTTGATTCAGAAGATTGTTCGCTATCGCTAAATCCCCTTGCAGTCGGAAGCTCTCCCTCTGCGAAAGAGGAAGGCAATTTAACATCACCAAGCAATGATCTGCCGACCCTGGACAGATTACAGGTTGTCGAACAAGTCCGGCGCTTTGCAGGAGCCACGACAGACGCCATTCTAGATCCCTGCATGGAGATTTTTAGGGCTCCTGACATCTGCGGGTTCATCGCGTACCGCATGGAGGCAAAGGTCTTCATCGTCTTTGGGGATCCCACCTGTGAAGGCAAAGATAAAGGCCCTCTGGCCACGGCATTCGACCAGTTTGCCAAAGAGCAGGGATATAAGGTCATTTACGTATCAGCGTCTAAATCGTTCGCCCGGTGGGCATCGGAACATCTGTGCGAGACAAGGATCGAATTTGGAGAGGAACTGATTTTAGACCCTTTCCGCGCCCCTGAGAAAGAATCGGGCACATACGGAAGCTTGGTACGCCGAAAAATAAAGCAGGCGATTCGAGAAGGGGTGGGATTCCATGAATTTTTAAACGATGACCCTCAAGTGCAACAAGCCATTAAGCGCGTCGGAGAGTTATGGCTGCAAGGGCGCAGCGGCCCGCAGTTTCACATTTCCAACATCCACCTGTTTGATGATGTTGTCGGCAAACGCTGGTTCTATGCAAAAAAAGGGGATCAAATAGTCGGAGTGATCGCGTTGAATCAATTGCAGACGCATCAAGGTTGGCTGCTCAACCACCTCATGCTGACCAAAGAAGCGCCCAACGGGACCTCTGAACTGCTTATCGTCTCGGTCTTAGAAGCATTGAGAAATGAAGGTTGCCGCTATGTCACCGTAGGCATGGCTTCAATGAAAGAGCTTGGGGAAATTGTGGGATTGGGAAACTTTTCCACTTGGGTTGCGCGCCAAGCTTTTAAAATCGCAAGAAAAATTGCCCACCTCGATGGCCTCAACATGTTTTGGGGGAAATTCACCCC
>JAFEGV010000141.1 GCA_018239665.1 Verrucomicrobiota bacterium
CAAGATTGGGAACTGAAGAGATTAGCGCGCGCGAGCACGATCAATTTCTACTTTAGAAGCCTTCAGAAATACTTGTCGCAGTGTTCCTGCGTGCCGGCCGGCAAGGAGAGGATGCTTGCGCTGCCTTATGTCCATTTATATTGGATCGAAATTGCTCCGGGGCAGGAAAACGCCTTTGAACAGCATCTTCAGGAAATGACGGGAAATCAGCTTAAGGAAGAAACGCCGGCCTGCTGGCGCGTCTGGGGAGCATTTGCGGGTGGAGCATTGCCGCAATATCTCATCGCGGTTTTTGCCGAGACGGAGAAGGAGGCAGAAGAGAGATCTGAGAAGTTGGAATTTGTTTCAGGCCCCTACAAGCAGATCGTCCGCAAGCAAAAGCAATCGAAGGGGGTGCTCCGAACGGATCTTACATTCACTCCTTGAACTCGCCGTTGGATCAAGATTATCCTTCCTTTTGGGTCGTTTTCAAATGACGGACGAGGCGAGGAATTTGAGCGATCATATATAGGGGAACAGACAAGATTTGGTCTTTGAAAAAAAGAGGCTGTTCTGAAATTCGGATCCCGATCTCCGATTTTTTTTCTTTCATGAATTGGTTCAATGATTTGAGATGACCTTGAGCTCCGGCTTTTACTTCGATTGGAACGATCGATTGCCCTACGGTAATGACATAATCTACTTCTGCAGAGCTTGAATGTTTTTCCCTTTCCCAAAAATAGAGGCTGTCTTGCCGAAAGCAATCTCCGTAGGCAATCAATTCTTGGCCGACGAATTGTTCCGCTAAGGCTCCGCGATGAATTTGGCTTAAGGGATTGGAAAGCATCTGTTCTGGATCAACTTGAAGAGCTCTTTGCACAAGGCCAATATCTAAAAACAAAGGCTTAAATTTATTGGGTTTTAGCTGTGCAGCTAGAGGGATGCCGGAAGCTGAAGTGGATAAGATCGGATGAACAAGGCCTGCCATTCGAAGTTGTTCGAGGGCTGCTTTCAATTCTCGCGATTTGATGTGGGGATCGATAGTCGAATACTTAAACTGTCCTCCTACCTGAAGGGGGAGTCCATCAAAGAGGATTCGTAGGTATTTCTGTTCCGCTTCAGTTGCATATTTCCCAAAATCAGCGCGGTAGGTAGCTAAGAGAAGATCCTGAATACGGCTTTGCTCGAGAAGAGAATGGGTCGTCATAAAATGGCTGGCGACTGCGGGCATTCCGCCGACAATGAAGTACTCTCTGCATCTGCGGATAAGGTCGGAGTGGATCGCCGGCGAAAGAGGATCTTCAGGCGTGCAGTTTTCTAATGCGGACAGGAATTTTTCGTCTCCCGAAGCGGCTAAAAATTCTTGGAAAGATAGAGGATGCAGGTAAATGAATTGAACCCGGCCGACTGGAAAAGAAAATTGTCCTTCAACTAAAGCAAATTCCAGAAGAGACCCAGCTCCAATGACGTTCAAATCGGGCATTGTCTCTTTAAAGTAGCGTAATGCAATAATTGCATTTGGGCAGATTTGGATTTCATCCAGGAATAAGAGAGTTTTCTTAGGTCGGATTGGGCGTTTTGTCAATAGTTCTAACTTTTGAATGATCTCAATGGGCTTGACCGTTTCAAAACACGCTACAGCCTCAGGTTGCGCCTCAAAGTTGACGATCTCAAAGGATTCAAAGCTTTTGCCAAATTGCTCAATGATATAGGTCTTTCCCACTTGCCTGGCCCCGCGTAAGAGCAGGGGGTAGCGTTGGGGTGAATCTTTCCATTTTTTGAGCTCTGATTCTAGGGTTCTGCGCACGATGTCCACTCGGATGGCTGATATATAAGGGTAATTATAGCCATAATTATGGCTATAATCAAGGAATATGTTCTAAGTGATTAAAGGTTAATGACTTGGAGGCTGTTGAATAACGGGGGATGTCTAAAGCCGGCCAAGCGGGCAGCTGAGTGTAGGCGCGGAAGAGGGCCATGACCTGATTGGTGACGGGGCCGACCTTGCCGTTTCCGATCGGAGTGTTGTCGATTGCAACGACGGGCATGACTTCTTTGTTGCTCGCTGTAATGAACGCTTCGTCGAGCTGATCGATCTCATCGATGGCAATGGGCTCGAAGCAGACAGTGAAACGGTCCTTGACGATGCTTAAAACTGCCTCGCGCGTGATCCCTGCAAGGACCTCTTCCGACATGCACGTGTAGAGCTTCCCTTCTTTAACTCCGAAAAAGTTGCTGGTCGTCGCTTCAAGGATCTCTCCTTTTGCATTGACGTAGAGGGCTTCTTTGGCGTTTGATCCACGCCCTTGCTGAAGGGCGACAATGCCGGGGACGTACTGCGTTGTCTTGCAGGACGGCAAGCTGCGCATGAGCCGCGTTGTAATGACTTTGATCCCTTTTGTAAAATATTCAGAAGGGTAAGAAGTCAGGGGATACGCAAAGACGATCAAAGTTGAGGGCTGCTGGGGAGTGAACTGATCGGGGCTGACGCCGCCTGTCGCGATGATCTTGATGCTGGCCTCGGGAAAATTATTGAGCCTCAACACCTCGGCAATAATATCGGAGATCTGCTCGAGAGTGTAGGGAAGCTCAAGGCCTAACTGTTGCGCCGAGTACTGCAGTCGGAGCAGATGCTCCCAGAGATGAAAAGGCTTGCCCGAGTAGGTGCGCAGATAATCAAAAACGCCGAAGCCGCGCAAAACGCTTAGGTCGAGCACGGAGATTTTGGCATCCGTTTCGCTGACGTAGGACCCATTGATAAAAAACATCTGCTCACCATCTTTAATTAATTCGAAGGATAGATACCGAAACAACTTGAAGGATCGGCTTTGCCTTAAAATTTTCATGCTCGCTCCGCATCGCGTCCGCTTGAAAATTTTGAGGACCCTTTTTGCCGAATTCCCGATTCTTCAGGATGTTTCGGTATAGCAAAAAAAAGCATTTGCGCCAACTGTGCTCTGAGATTTTTAAAAGAATTAAAAAAATCTAAAAAGAAGCAGGATTTTTTTGAAAAAAGCCTTGCACAATATGCTGAAAGGGCATATGGACTTAAGGTATATATCTTTTGGACAGGAGATGGCGTATGAGTTTAAAAGAGACCATTCAAACGATGAAAAAGCAATTGGGCGAAATCTGCAGAGACCTCGACAAATCATTGAGGGGCAATAAGGCTGCAGCGCAGCGGGTGCGCACCTGCACGATCAAACTTGCTAAAACCGCCAAAGTCTACAGAAAAGAATCGATTTCCGCAGAAAAGAAAGAGGCCAGGGAAAGCAAGAAGGCCAAAAAGGCAGCTGCAAAGAGCGTCAAAAAGCGGAAGTAGCTTGGATCCGTTTGCGCCCTTATTCCTTCTCTGAAATTACCGAAGAGTTTGCATCGGCGCGGCCTTAAGCGGAAAAAACGTTTACAATCGAGTTTTAGCTAAGCTATCCTGTCTGGAAAAATTATCCGGCAGACATGACTTCATCTTCATTTCCAGAAATTGAGATTCAGATCGAGCG
>JAFEGV010000142.1 GCA_018239665.1 Verrucomicrobiota bacterium
AGCCGGAATGCGATCATTGTCAAGCAATCGGTCCCATTCTTGCGCTGCGCAGGGGAGTCGTGGCAGCTTTCCAAGCATCGGATGTTATCTGAAATTGCAGCCCTTAGCAAATTTAACGAACTAGCCCCGGACCATGTCCCGGCCATTTATCATGCCGATCCCGAGATGTGCTTGGTGGCAATGCGCTATCTTGATGACCATATCATTTTGAGAAAGGGATTGATCGCTGCAGAAGACTATCCAAATTTTGCGGAGCATGCCGCGTCTTTTCTTGCAGACACGTTATTTAAAACGTCTTCGTTCTTTCTATCAAGCAAGGAAAAGAGCGAGCTGGAAGCTCAATTCAATACCAACCACGATCTTTGCAAGCTTTCGGAAGACCTGATCTTCACATTCCCTTACATGGCCCACGACAGCAACCACTGCTTTCCCGGAATGGAAGAGGCTGCTTCTGAACTGCGCTCCGATAGCGAGTTTAAGCGGAAAGTTTTGTCTCTGAAGTATCGGTTCATGACCCAAAAAGACGCCCTTTTGCATGGCGATCTGCACACTGGATCGATCATGGTCAATAAGCGGGACACTTACATCATCGATCCCGAGTTTGCCTTTTTTGGCCCCTTTGGCTTCGATATTGGGGCCCTCATCGCCAATCTCTTGTTTTCTTATGTGTCCCATGTCGTTTGCGACTCTGATAAGAGCTATAGCTTTTGGCTGCTTGACACATTGAGGGAATTTTTAGAGAAATTTCAGAGCCGATTTATCCACTTATTGCGCTCGCAGGAGGGCAGCTCTGTCCTCATTCCCGGATTTTTTAACAGGGGCGAACTGGAAAGGTACTATCAAGAGGTCGTTTCGAAAATGATGCAAGAAGCATTTGGGTTTGCCGGTTGCAAAATGGCAAGGCGCATTTTGGGACTTGCAGGCGTTGCAGATATCCGCGGGATCGAAGATCCGATCAAGCGGCTTACTGCCGAGAAAATGGCCTTATGTATCGCAAAGGACCTTGTCAAAAACTTTGAGCAGATCAAAGACCATAACGAGATGTTCCAAAGGATCCCAGATGTTCGATGATCGAGTTATCCGTCTGAAAATGATTGATGCGGCAAAGCGGCTTTATCAAAAAAACATGCTTGCAGCCGCAGACGGCAATATCAGTTACAAAATTTCCGACGATTACATTTTGATGACGCCGGCCGGCGTTTCCAAAGCGTACATCACGCCGGAAGACTTTGCCGTCATTACCCTGGACAACAGAATTGTCTCCGGGAATCCCTCAAGCGAGCGTTTGATGCACCTTGGCGTCTACAACAAGTGTCCTCAAGCCAAATGCGTTGTGCATGCGCATCCTCCGACTGCGATCGCATGGACCATCGCAAAGCCCGATCTTACCGAACTTCCAAGCGAGTGCCTTTCTGAGCTTATTTTAGGTGTGGGGAGGATCCCAATTGCTCCTTATGCCCGGCCTGGAACAGTGGCGATGAGCGATGTGCTTTTCCCTTTACTGTTAGAAAATCCTGTCATGATTTTAGCGCGGCATGGCGCCCTTGCCTGGGCAGGGACTCTTGAAGAAGCCGTCAATGGGATCGAGAGGTTGGAGCATACCGCTGAGATCCTGCTGAAAGCGGAAATGCTCGGAGGCATTACTTATTTGCCGGATGTTGAAGTCGATTATCTTAAATCAAAGCGCAAGAAAATGTGCGAAAATGGGAATGTTCGAATCTTATGAAGACTTTAGAATCTCTTGCCTTGTCGTTCCGTGATCAACAGTTAAGGGTACTGGACCAGCAAAAGCTGCCGTTTGTCGAAGAGTGGCTGACTTGCCATTCTCCCGATGAGATGGTGGAGATCATCAAAGAGCTGAAAGTTAGAGGGGCGCCTCTAATCGGAGTTGCAGCAGCTTTGTCGCTTGCCCATTATGTCGAGATGGGAGCGACCCGAGAGCAAGTTGAGCTTGCGGCGCAAAAACTCATTGGAGCAAGGCCGACAGCTTATAACCTTTCCCATTGTATTTCCCGCCAGATGGCAGCCTTCGCGAAAAGCGGCGATCTGAGCAGCATTATCGATATGGCTGAAAAACTTTTTGAAGAAGATAGACAGTTGAGCATGGCAATCGCTGAGCATGGAGCTTCCCTCATTCAATCAGGCGAGTCGATTTTGACCCATTGCAACACGGGAGGTCTTGTGACCACTGGGATAGGAACGGCCCTTGGCGCCATGATCCAAGCTCATCGCAATGGGAAAAAGATCCACGTTTTTGTCGATGAGACAAGACCTCTTCTGCAAGGCGCTCGATTGACATGCTGGGAACTCGAAAAAGAGGGGATTCCCCATACCCTTATCTGCGATAATATGGCCGCTTCGATGATGCAAAAAGGGAAGGTCCATCGCGTGATCGTGGGCGCAGACAGGATTGCGACCAATGGAGACACGGCAAATAAAATCGGCACGTATTCCGTTGCCGCCCTCTGCTTTTTGCATAACATCCCTTTCCACATCGCCGCCCCCAGGACAACGATCGATTATGGATGCTCCAAAGGGGAGGAGATCGAGATCGAAGAGAGGAAGCCTCATGAAGTGAAAGGAGCCGTCGGCACTTTCGGCGATATCAAGTGGGCCCCCAAAGCCTCTGCCGTTTGCAATCCGGCCTTCGATGTAACACCGGCTAAATGGATCGAAAGCTTCATCACTGATGCGGGCGTTTTCCGCTCCATCGCTTCAATCGGGGAAAAAATCATATGAAAGAGTTTGGCCTTATTGGAATTATGGGGGCGATGGAAGAAGAAATCGCTACCATCAAGCAAGCGATGCAAGAGCCTGTGAGCCATCTCATAGGGGGAAGGGAATATGTCACCGGAAAACTATTCGGTAAAAACTGCGTCGTCGTCTTTTCCCGCTGGGGGAAAGTCGCTGCAGCCGCGACCGCTGCCATCTTAATTGCCAAATTCGGAGTCGATTGCATCCTGTTTACAGGAGTTGCGGGAGCGATCAATTCCTCTCTCAATGTCGGCGATGTCGTCCTCGGAACTCGATTATACCAGCATGATATGGATGCGACGCCCCTTTTTGCAAAAAGGGAAATTCCCTATCTTAACGTTCAATTTTTTGAAGCCAGCTCTCAGCTGTTTGAATCGGCAAACAGAGCGGCGAAATC
>JAFEGV010000143.1 GCA_018239665.1 Verrucomicrobiota bacterium
GGCGTTGACTGGCGAAAGGCTTGAGATCTTCCATACCCATATCCGGAAAGGGGATAAAAGGCGCCCGCTAAATGCTTCTCCAGCTGGCTCCCCTTAGTGTTGCGGAGGCTCCTGTAGCGGCCGTAAAGAGGGCGGCTCATTTCTTGAAAAGAGCGCATCGTCTGCAAGTAGCTCAACGAGAGCTCAGGCGTAAGCCCTTGTGTCGCGGACCTTAATTTTTCGGCGTGCTGGCTATAGAGCGGATCGGAACTGCGAAGTTCTAAGATGCGCGTCAGATAAGGTTCTAAGGCGCTGACGCTATTGCGCAAGGACGCAGTGTCGCCATAGACGAAGGCATCGATGAAGTTCCATCGGTACCTTTCCCAGAACTCTTTGAAGCTCGAGCGCTCGAGCTGCTCTAAATATTCCGTGTAAGGGCGCGCGTATAGTTTCTTCTCTTTTTCCTCTTTCCGTTTTTGTTTGAGGAACTCTTTAAAATTGGTCTCGCGCCATTGCTGGAAGTCGATCGAGTGGAACCATTGCTGTATTAACGGTTGGAGAAAGGTCTGGACCTGAATTAAAGACTGGCAGAGTTCCCGATATTGGGACACGGGATGGGCCCCAACTTTTTCGATCAGCTCTTCAGAGAAGGTTTCCGTATTCACGATCAGGCGGCACAAATCGACAAGCAATAGCTGGTCGTCTTGATAATTGATCGGTTGGAGATAAGAATCGAGAAGTTGTTTTGCGGCCGACACCTGTTGGGAAAAATGATGAAGGTGGAGCTGGACCAGCTCGATCTCATCAGGCGGGACCTTTTGTCTGAAAGGCCGGTGCTTCCCATCTGAATAGAGGGCGGCGATCAAGATCTTCATGCTCTCTTGTCTGCTAAGCGGCAGCAACTGCTCCAAAGTGCGCAGTATTGTATATGCAGTTCCGATGTCATTGATCCGCTGTATGGAAGAAAAGAGCGGGCTTTTCTCTGGAAGGACCGCTCCGAGATACCGGTTCCAGTTAAGAGCTATTGCTTCATCGTAAAATTGTTGTGTTTGAGGATTAAAACGCTCTCTTTCCAAAGGGCGTTTCCCATCCCAGATTTCGCCGACATAGGCTTCGTTTTCAAGCCAACGGAGCACATTCGACTGCTTTCGTGCTTTTTGATCGGAAAGCGGAGAAGGAATGAAATCGTTCGGATCAAAACGGGGATAGGATGCGAGAGCTAACACTTCTCCGGTTTTTGCGTTAAGGGCCACAATGGCCCCGCCTCTGATCCATGGAGCCGAAAGAGGAGGAGAGCCTGGCACCTCGCGGAACTCTTCATGTTCGGCCAAAAGCTGTTCGGCATATTCCTGCAGTTCCGATGAGATCGAAAGCAAGATCCGTTGGCCGGAAACGGCCTTTCTTCCCCCGGGCAGCTCGCGGAGAAAATTTCCTTTCGTGTCGATCTCATAGGTCTTTTTTCCAAAATAGCCTCGCAGCTCCTCGTCGAAGGAGGATTCGATTCCCGCTTTTCCGACGAGGTCATTGATCGTGTAAGCTTTTTCTTGAAGCTGCCGCAGCCGCTCCCTGACTTCAAGGGCGTTGTTAAAGCCTTTGGGCAGAATGGGCATTTCACCCGACTCCCGTTCATGCAGATAGGACTGGAGGATCTTGATCTCTTGCGCGATATTAAAATATTCATTTGAACTAATGGCCCCCATATAGCCGATGATGTCGGAGCCAACCTTGCCCCGGGGATAGTAACGGGTAGATTTCCTCTCCGTGCGGATCCCCACCCAGTCGGTCTCCAGGAGCTTAAGCCGGTAATAGAGGTCTTCAGAAATATCCTCTTTTAGGACGAAGGGGGTATGGGGAAACAAAGACGCCTTTCCGTGAATGGTGTCTTCGATCTGTTGGGCATCAAGGTTGAGCTCCTTTGCGAGCATTTGGGATAGTTCGCGGATATAATTAGCCCTTGCTTGAACCCTTATGGGTTTTCCATGGGCATCTTTTGTCCATCGGACGCTGGGAATCGATCGGATATCGGCGTAGCAGACGGCCGCCGCGTATTGCATCTTGTTCAGCGCAAGGGGGATATTGAAGCGGTCCCGGATTGTCGCCCTCTCGACGTGCTCGATGATCGAGCGCCTCTGGGGCTTGCGGGACAGGGCCACATGCTCGTCATGCTGAATGACAGCGAGGAACCAGACCCGGATGAGAATCAGCATGAGCCCCAGGATGATGATGTTCAAGACGCGGTTGGCTTTCTCTGGAATGTTGTAGTCCATGCAGGTCTCGTTAAAGAAATTGCAGTATAGTCAATTTGCTGGAATTTAAGAAATGCTCTTGGAAAAAAAAGCGATTTCGAGTAAAACTATTTCAGATTTTTTGAAGTGTGTTGTCTATTCAGCAGACTCTACCTCGCGCCTGTAGTTCAATGGTAGAACCGTAGCCTTCCAAGCTACTTGTGTCAGTTCGATTCTGATCAGGCGCTTTTTGTTTTTAATTTTAACCCAAGACCGAAATCCTTCCACGCCACCCTTTCACAGGAAAGGGCATTTGCAATAAGGAAGGATGCCGTCGTCAACATAAAGGGACAAGGCTTGGCTACTACAGATACAGAAGTCACCATTAAGGATTTACTTGAAAGCGGTGCCCATTTTGGTCACCAAAGGCACCGTTGGAACCCGAAAATGAAACGGTTCATTTTCGAAGAGCGCAACGGCATTTACATCATCGACTTGGCAAAGACGATCCAACAGATCCGCAATGCCGTCGAAGTCGTCAAAGATACCGTATCCAAACGCAAATCTATCCTCTTTGTCGGTACAAAAAAACAAGCGAAAAGCGTTGTGAAAGAGTGCGCAGAAGAGTGCGGCGAGTTCTATGTGAGCGAACGCTGGCTCGGCGGAACCCTTACCAACCTGACAACAATCCGCCAGTCTGTAAAGACCCTCGAGCGCATTGAGAAGAAAATCACATCAGGCGGCGAAGGACTGAAGAAAAAAGAGATCTCCACCCTCTCAAAAGAGCAAGTGAAGCTCGACCGCAACCTGTCCGGCATCCGCGCGATGCGCAAGCCTCCAGGCCTGCTGATCATCGTCGACCCAAGCCGCGAGCACATCGCAGTCGCTGAAGCAAAAATCCTTGGCATTCCAGTCATGGCCCTCGTCGATACGAA
>JAFEGV010000144.1 GCA_018239665.1 Verrucomicrobiota bacterium
GCGTCGAGCCCTCTTTCGAGAACAAGACGGGAAATCCGCTGGGGAGACTCAAGGACGTCGGTATGGGTCTCTGCAGCGCCGATGGCGTTGACAATCCCCTCGCCGACGCGGGCGATGATCGTCTCTTCGGTAGCGCCCCCGACGAGCTGGAGGATGTTGGTGCGGACGGTGACACGAGCTCTGCATCGGAGCTGGACGCCGTCTTTAGCGACGGCTGTGATGTACTCTCCGTGCTTGATATCGGGGCAATCGATCACTTTGGGGTTTACAGACGTTTTAACAGCGTCGAGAAGGTCGCGGCCTGCCAGGTCGATCGCAGTCGATTGACGCCAATTTAGAGGGATATTGGCCTTGTCTGCAGCGATCATGGCGCGGACGACGTTGATGATGTTGCCGCCGGCAAGGTAGTGGGTCTCGAGGTCGGCGACGGTGATGAGCTTAAGGCCTGCCTTGTAGGAGGTGATGCGGGCGTTGAGGATGATGCGCGGAGGGATTTTACGCATGCTCATCCCGATGATGTTAAACAGGGAGATCGGCGTCCCGGAAACGAATGCTTGGAACCAGAGGCCGATAAAACGGGCGAAAATGCTAAAGAGGATAATGGCGACGATACCGATGATGAAAAAGAGGGTGTAGACGCCGATGGACGTGTCCATGTCTGCTAAGATGTTCATGATGTTCTCTTGATGGTGGTTCTAACGATAAGATGGGAGCCTTGTCCGCCGACGACTTCGACGGTCTCTCCTTTGGAGAGGAAGCCCGCTTCCGAGAGGGCTTGGTATTGGGTTCCTTCGATGAGGATGTGGCCTGCAGGCTTGAGCTCGGTGAAGACGGTGCCTGTCTTGCCAATGAGGGTCTGATCAAAACTTGCAGCGAGGAAGCCTTCCTGGTCCTTTTCGAGGTAAAAGCGGTCTTTGATCTTCGATCTGCGCATTTTCCAGAGGGCGAGCTTGCAAATGCCGATGACTGCAAGGATCAAAAAGAGGATGTAGAGGCTGCCCCAAAGGGTCGATGCGTGCATAAAACAGAGGATAATGCTGGCCAGAAGCGAAATGCTTCCGATCACGGCAAGGATCCCGCCCGGCAGAAAAAACTCGGTGTAGATGAGCGCAAGTCCGAGGAGCGCTAGCAAAATGATGAACATGATTTTACCTTTTGAGGCAATTGCAAAATTCAGTTGTTTGGCAATTACCTCTTTCGATCGACGATGATACGCGAACCGTCGATTTTCTTCACGACAATTGCCTCTCCCTTGTCGATCACGATCCCATCGGTCACTGCATCGAGGACCTGATTGTTGATGAGGATCTTGCCTCCTGGGCGCAATGCGGAATGGGCAATCCCTTCCGTGCCGACGGCAGGCATGGCCTTGGCCTCAAGGCCTGCGACGCTCCCCTCTTGGTCCCCTTCCAGGATGATCCGGCTTTTGCGCAGGAATGTAGGCGTCAGGTAGCGGGCGAGCAGCGCGATGATGATGAGGGAAAGGAGCAACGTTCCGATGAAATACCCGAGCCTTTCGATGAATGCGAGGGTGGCGAAGTTCAATTTGTCCCAGTCCCAGTTGAACTCGAGCGGCCCGGCTGTTGGGACCATGAGGGTAAAGAGGGCAAACAGGGTAAGGAGGATCCCTAACACGCCCGCGATCCCGAATCCGGGCAGGACGAAGATCTCGACGCAAAGCAGCGTTATCCCTCCGATCAGGATGATGATCTCAAGCCAGCTGGCAGCTTCTGCGGCAAAGCTGGACAAGAGGATGAAGCAAAGGCATACGAGGGCCAACACCCCCGGAAAACCAAAGCCCGGGTGGCTCATTTCCATGTAGACGCCAATGATGAGCCCTAAGAAAAGCAGCGAGGAGACCATCGGATGGCTTAAAAAACTAAAAAAACCGATCTTCCAATCGGAAAAACTGACGATCTTGGCTTGGGGGATTTGAGCAAAAAAGGGCTGCTGGAAAAGGAGGTTTTTCGATGCGGGCCACTCCCCTGCTGCGCTCTCTTGCTCCGTAACGGGAGCAAGCTTGTGGAGCTCGACCATGAAATCGGCAACGCCGTAGTCGATGAGCTCCTCTGCGTTCAAGGTGAGGAGCTTGCCTTTGCGGGAGATGATCTGGTCGGGATTGCCCCCTTGGCTGATGATCTCATCTTCTTTTTCCAAGCGGATGATCTTCCCGTCGCGGCGCACGAGGATCATGTCCTTGTCGACCATCGCTTCGGCAAGCAGCGGGTTCCGCTTGTAGTATTGGGCAAGGTTGATAAACTCTGCGCGCAGAGCGGAATTGATCTTTTCCGATGCGGTCTCCATTTTCCCGTCGGCCCCTGCCGTGATCGGCTCGGCAGCTCCCATGCTGGCGGTGTTGGTGATCCCGATAAAACGGGATGCGTAGGCGAGCATCGCGCCTGCCGAGATCGCCCAATTGTCGATAAAAGCGACGACGGGAATGTGGTCCTGCACATCGATCTGGTGGAGCAGGCCGGCGATCTTCATCGAGGCAAAGACCTCTCCTCCCGGAGTGTCGAGGTCGAGAAGGATGAAGCTGACGCCGAGCTTTTTGTAATGATCGAGGGCATATTTCACGTAGAGGTAGGTCGATTGGTCGATGGGACGGTCCCGCTCGAGATGGATATAGCCGACCAGGTTGTCCCCTTCTTGCTTGATTGGGATCGACGCTTGCAGCCGCTGATCGAGGGTCAGGCTCTGGTCCGATTGAGCAAGTTCCTGCGCAGCCGGCTCTTTTGCAGACACAAAAGCACACAGCATGACAAAAGTAAGAGAAATCAGTTTACAAAGCGCGCGCATGCTACATCCCCAATTTTTTAGAAAACGCATTAAAACGTAAGAGAGCTATAGCACATGATCTCTATGAGTTTCAATGAACTTTTTGGGATTATTTCAATCTGACAAAACAGTCCCTTCACAGCTGTGGGGCAAGAATGAGTTTTTGAAGATTGCAACCTTCAACTCAAAGGCGCCAAGTTGCTAGGAAAATTAAAAATGGGGGAGATATCTAGAAAAAGAAAAACCCGGTCTCAAAGGACCGGGTTATATCAATCG
>JAFEGV010000145.1 GCA_018239665.1 Verrucomicrobiota bacterium
GGAAATATTTTTTTGAAAACGGCAGAAGGGATTGCCGGCGTCGTCCTTGACCAACTCGAAGAGACCGCCCAAGAAGATTGCTCCCCTCATCTCAAAGGGGTCCTCGCCGAAATGAGGCAGCGGCTCCATTACGCCGAGTACCCCGGTGCCATCCTGTGCGGCGTCGACGGGATCGTCATGAAATGCCATGGCAACGCCTCGGCCCAAAGCTTGATCAACACCATCACGAGCTCGATCCGCTTGGTAGAGCATCGGTTCATCGACAAGGCGAAGACGCACTTAAGCTGCAAATAAGAGATGTCTCTGCAGCTGTATATTTTTTGATGGAAAAAGAACGTTAAATCACCTAAGATGGCTCTTTCCGGATGCCCCTGTTACTAAGGGCTCTAACGAAATAGGAAAGGCATGCAAGAAATTCTTTTAAACATCGAATCTAAAGAAACCCGCTACGCCCATTTAAAAAATGGAATTCTCCACGATCTTATCATTGAGCGAAAAAAAAATCGCCAGCTCGCGGGCAACATCTACCGTGGAAGGGTAACCAATATCCTCCATAACATCCAATCCGCCTTCATCGACATTAACGAAGGCGAAAATGGCTTTATCCACATCTCCGATATCCTTGAGAACACGCAAAAGTTCCAGGAAATGTTCGAAATGGACTTCGACTGGGAAGTCGACATTTCCAAAGCTCAGTCGAGCAAACGGAAAGAGACCGATATTTCCAAGCTGATGAAATTAGATCAGCCGGTTCTCGTTCAGGTCGTCAAGGAGCCGATCGGTTCTAAAGGCGCAAGGCTCACTTCGAACATATCCATTGCCGGACGTTATTTGGTCCTCCTTCCGAACACTCCTCATCGAGGCGTCTCAAGAAAGATCGAAGATGCAGCGTCAAGAGACCGGCTGAAAAAACTGATCCGCGCGTTTGAAATGCCCAAAGACATGGGACTCATCTGCCGCACGGCCAGCATGAACGCAACTCCTGAAATGCTCATTGATGAGGCCACCGAGCTTCTAAAAGCATGGCAAGGGATCGTCGATGATTTTCACAAAGCCTCCAGACCGACATGCCTGTACGAAGAGTCTGACCTTATCAAGCGGGCGATCCTCACTGCAGTCGATAAAAAGTTCGAACGGGTGCTGGTCGATGACTATGCGACCTACCAGCGCTGCAAACGGTTATATGGCAAATATAGCAACGAACATCCTTTGAAGTTAGAGATGTACCGCGACAAGGCTCCGATGTTCGAGCGCTTTAATGTCGAAAGAGAGATCGATCGGGCGCTCCGCCGCAAGATCTGGCTCTCCAGCGGGGGATACCTGTTCTTCGACCGGACTGAAGCGATGTACACGATCGACGTCAACTCGGGAAGAAGCAGCCATCAGAGCGGCACGTCCGATGTTGAAGAAGCCCTCGTCCAAATCAATATGGAAGCTGCCGAAGAGATCGCAAGACAATTGCGCATCCGCAACATCGGCGGTCTTGTCATCTGCGACTTCATCGATATGCGATCGCGCAAAAATCAGCGGCGCGTCCTCGACAGGCTCAAAGAAGCGATGAAGGACGATTCGGCTAAATGCACAATCCTTGGGATGAGCGAGTTCGGCCTTGTCGAAATGACCCGCCAGCGCAACAGGGAATCTCTGGTGCAGACGATCTTTACCAACTGCCCTTATTGCAATGGCAGCGGCTTGATCAAGAGCCACGAAAGCGTCTCGATCGAGATCGAACGTTCCATTAAGAAACTAATCTGCCAGCAGCAGCATTTTGGCCTTGAGCTCATCGCCCACCCCGACCTTGACCACTACTTGGGACATCATGATAAAGAATACTTCCGCAAGCTTGCGGAGAAGTGGAATGCCCAACTGAAGTTCGAGGTTGATGACAACCTGCACTTGAATGAATTCCAATTTTATTCTTCACTCAATGGGAAAAAACTCGAAACTTAAATGACATGAGTTCTTCTATTTTTGAAAAATTGAATTCTTATGCCTCAGATGAATCGATTCCTCATAAATACCGAGAGATCCTGAGGCATTTTTTTGAGGGGTACGAAGATGCTCTTCGCCCCCATGGGATGAGCATTGAAGATTACCGTGGACTGTTTTTGGACTATTTGGAGCAGGTCCGCAAACAATGCATCGAGCCCTATGTTTTCCAGCCCTATCATGAGAGGGTGCGCAAACCCTTCGACTACTATCGGTTCGGCGTCGATATTCTCAAACCTCTGATCGAAATGGACAAGTCGACCGTCGTCGGCCAAGAGCATCTTGGACCGATCAACGCTTACTTAGAAAAGGGGCATAATGCGATCTTCCTGGCCAACCACCAAACGGAAGCCGATCCCCAGGCGATCAGCATTCTTCTTGAAAAGATCGCTCCTGAATATGCCGAGAAACTGATCTTCGTTGCCGGCGAACGGGTGATTACGGATCCACTGGCAGTCCCATTTAGCCTGGGACGCAACCTGCTCTGCATCTATTCCAAACGTTACATCGATGTGCCTCCCGAGCTGAAGACACAAAAGCAGATGCATAACAAGCGGACCATGCAGCTGATGAGCGAACTGCTCAGCGAAGGGGGAAAGGCCATTTATGTCGCTCCCAGCGGCGGCAGGGACCGGCCGAACAAGGATGGGGTTTTCGAGGTGGCCAATTTTGATCCTCAGAGCATCGAAATGTTTTACCTGATGGCCCAGCGCGCAGGGCATCCGACCCAGTTTTATCCGCTGACCCTCAAAACCCATGAACTTCTCCCCCCTCCGGAAACAATTCAAGTCGAATTAGGCGAGATCAGAAAAGCAAAGAGGGGAAAAATCCATCTGGCATTCGGCCCTGAAATCGATATGGAAAATTTTCCCGGAAGCGATATTGCAGACAAACACCAGCGACGGGAAGCTAGGGCGGAGTACATCTGCGGCCTCGTCCGTAAAAGCTATGCACAACTACCTTCATAAAGGATTCTTGGACTATGAAA
>JAFEGV010000146.1 GCA_018239665.1 Verrucomicrobiota bacterium
AGTCAGGTCGGATCAAAATCCGTCCAGTATTGGATGCGTCTTATTTCATGAGCGTCTGGTTCGCTATTGATGATCGGAGGGCGGGGAACATAGAAAAGGCGGACTAGGTCTTGAAAGTCTCTCCAGGGTTTTTCGCCCGCTCCATAACGCGCAAGCCTAGTATTGACTCTCTCTTCTTGCGGATGTTCAACGAGCGCCTGTCCCCATACTTGCGCTTGCAGGAAGGAAAACGTGGCGGCTCCTCCCGTTAACAGGATTCCGCCGGCTGCGGCAGGGATCCCGATGACGGCGCGAGAGAAAATCTCAAAAAACCACGTGGAAACAAAAAGTGTTAGTCCTATTGCATTAAGGACTGTTCCTCTTTCATTTTCCAGCAGGTAATGAGCGTAACGATCCAAATTTTCAAACACGTTCTTCCTAAAGAACTCTTCAGTATGAACGGAGGCTTTAACGACGTACTCTCCGGTTTTAGCCACGAGGAATGGAAGAATCCCAATGGATCCGGCGATGATCGATTTAGCCACGAGTTCAACGCCTGTAATTTCCCTTAGCGCTTCTGGCGGAAGAGAAGAAATTTGATTTGTGATGTTGCTGCTTGCCGCAATTGCGAGACCTGCAGCGGACTCTGCAGGCTGGTTGAGGCTATGACTTTGAGGTAATGTTGCCGAAAGTTGCAATGAACTCATAGCTTTCTTGTTGTTGAATCGTTGAATGATCTGAGTTTATCCGCGAAACAGAACGGGATGAAGGTTGTCTTTAAGCAGATCGCCGAAAACGTAGCCGAGCCTTTTCCAGAGATGGGTGTGGGGATCGTTCTTTTCCAGGCGGTAGAATGTCCTTTTTGAGCCATAGGCTAAGATCAGTATCCGGAGGTCCTTTTGAGAAAACAGCTCGGTCCAAGGGATGACCTTATCGGGCGAGAGAAAAATGGCGCTTCCGGCCTTGGACGGGACCGGACAAACTTGGGGATCGCACGGATCAACGGGGGTTTCAGACAGGCGGATGATGAAGGCGCCGGAAAGGGGATTGGCGCAGCTGAAATCGTTGAGCGAAAGGGGGGCCGTCAGAGGGGAATCTGCGCCGGGGCCGGTATCGATGTATTGGTCGAAGGCGACGCGCAGCAGATTCGCTTGAAAGAGTTGCGCGGCGATTTCTGTGAAGGTCGATTTGAAAAGGGTTTGCTTGATGGCAGCGTTATCGCGCCAAAGATCGAACCCGGATTCAAAAATTGCTTTGCGAGGAAGCTCTGCCATCCGGATGGAAGAGGTCTTTAACCTTGCGCATAGTGCGGCATCGATCTCTTTTTGCAGGGCGGCAACAGAATTTGCATCGAGGAACTCTTCAAATTCGATAAAACCGTTTTTGGCATAAAAGTCTTTGTGGTCACTGTTCAAAGCAAAGCGCATGAGATCTTTCCAAAATTTATAGCCGTCGAATCCGTTCTAGGGCAAGGGTTGTCTTTTGAGGCGTTGAAAATGCCGATAGCCTAATAAAGCCTTCTCCGCATTCGCCGAAGCCTCGTCCGGGGATTGTGATCATGTGGCATTGTTTCAGCAGCAGATCGAAGAAGTCCCAGGAGGACTTTTGGGGAGGCGTCTTCCACCAGATATAAGGCGAGTCGATACCGCCATAGCAAGTATGTCCGAGCTCTTTAAGAGCTGTAAGAAAACGCTTTGCTTCGTGGAGATAGGACTGGACTTGAGCTTGGGTTTCTTTGCGACCTTGAGGAGTGTAAACTGCCTCGGCGCCTTTTTGTACGGGATAAGCGGCTCCGTTGAACTTGATGGCCTGCCTCTTTGTCCAGAGGCTGAAGAGCGGCTGCTCTTTGCCGTCGAGCATCCCTTTGAGAGCTTTAGGCAGGATCGTGTAGGCGCATCGCAGACCTGTGAAACCTGCTGATTTGGAGAAGCTGCGGAACTCGATCGCGCACTCTTTTGCCCCTTCGATTTCAAAAATGCTCCGAGCAACGTCCGGCGAAGTGATGAACGCTTCATAGGCGTTATCGATAAAAAGAACCGCTTTTTCTCTCAACGCATAGTCAACCCATTTCTTTAATTGAGAGCGGTTCATCGCAATCCCCGTCGGGTTGTTAGGGGAGCAGAGATAGACCAGGTCGCAATGTTCTTGCGGCGGCTCAGGAAAAAAACCATTTTCTTCCCGGCAAGGAAGGGAGATGGTCTTCTTCCCCGCTAAAAGGCAGGCGTCGAGATAAGCCGGGTAAGTGGGATCGGTAATTCCGACAATGGCCGATTGGCAAAATAATTCTTGAATGTTGACGGTATCGCTGTTCGCCCCATCGGAAATGAAGATCTCTTCCGCCGAAATGCCGAGATGGGCAAACTCGTTCTTTGCAATGGCCTCGCGTAAAAATGGGTATCCGCAAGAAGGCCCGTATCCTTTGATTCCCTCTTCGGTGCCCATTTCGCAGGTGGCGTCGCAGATCGCCTTGACAATGGACGGGGCGAGGGGAAGAGAGATATCGCCAACTCCGAGGTTGACGATCTCCGCATGGGGAAAATCCCTTTTCAAATCAGCTAACTTGTCGTCGATGATGGGGAATATATACTCCCGTTTAAGGGACTGAAAGCAAGGGTTGATTTGAACCATGATCTTCCTTTAAGATGAGACCTTTACCAGCGCTGTATATTGGGAATTCTAGGAAGTATGGACTTTCTCTAGATAATTGTAAATGTCCCAAAGAAGGAGAGCTTATGCCCGACCGAAACTCTGCCAATGAAGCTACTTTGAAGGCCTACGAAAACGGGGTTGATGCCTATGTCTCAGGGACTCCTTCGGAGGTCGGAGGGATTTTTAAAGAGTGGATTGATAAGACCCTTTCTTTATTGCCCAAGGGCGCTAAGATCTTTGAGGTCGGCTCCGCTTTTGGACGGGACGCCCGGTACATGGAGTCTTTGGGCTTCTCCGT
>JAFEGV010000147.1 GCA_018239665.1 Verrucomicrobiota bacterium
GGAGCTAGAAAGACGATCATCCGAAATAGACCCGTCATTCTCATTGAAATTATGGGAGGCCACGTGCCTGAGACCGCCTCGCCTGAAATCATAGAACAAATTGAATTCACAAAACAAAAATTGCGGCGCTTAGGCTACGAATTAATTCGCATTGATGCATGGGATTATGTTGCCATTCCACGTATATAACCATCGATTCAGTAAACACAAGTTTGCATTCAATTTTCCAAAATCAGTAGTATTTCGTTTTTTAGTTGAGGCCTTATGAAACACCGTTTTTTTTCTTGGCCCATTTTATTTTCGTTCCTGCTTATCGTCAGCTTCCAGAACCTGGAAGCCTTTTCCAGAACGGAAGTTTTCGCGAAATATCCCAATGCTTATTTCATTGAAACGGGCAGCTATTACGGAGAAGGTATTCAGAGAGCTCTCGATGCTGGATTTTCGCGCATTTACTCAATTGAACTCGCAGAACCGCTATATCAACATTGCAGAAATCGTTTTGCTTGGAATCCAGGGGTACACCTGGAGCTTGGAGATTCGGCAAAAGTTCTGTCCAAAATTTTGAACGAGATCGATGCTCCGGCCACGTTTTGGCTTGACGGACATTATTCTTGGGATGAAACAGCCAAAGGGGACACCAACACTCCTATTCTCAAAGAATTGGAAGCGATTGCAAACCATCCTATCAAAAACCACACAATACTGATCGATGATATCCGGTGCTGCGGAACGAGCGATTTCGACTTCGTTGAACGGGAGCAGCTCATCCAAGCCATCATGAAGATCAATCCTGCATATCAGATCCATTTCGAAGATGGTTACTGGCCAAATGACATTCTCGTAGCAACGATAGAATGATTGCCGCTAATTCACTTCAGATTTCATCATATCGATAAAAGTCTGAATGAAATTTTCAGGAGAATACAATTTTGCCGCATCGCTGCTCAAAAATTCTTGGATACTGTCCAAATACCCTTGATATTGCGATTCGTCCATCGCAAGCAAATATTTCACGAGGTCGTTCTGTGTGACAAAATCTTCCCGGTCGATGAAGCAGTTTTTGGGGATATAAGATTCAATGTTAAGAGCTCCCCAGTAAATAGGCACGGTTCCTGCATGAAAGCAGTCGAAAATCTTTTCTGTGATGTAGCCAGGGATATCGCGAATGTTCTCATAGGCAAAGGAGAACTTATAGTTTTGGAGGACGTCGCTCTTGGTTGCAACAGGGCCTCGATAGTTTCGAAACCATTCAGGCCACCATTTTCCATACAAATCAAAAAGACCCTCTCCATTCCCTTCAAAATACTGGATCACATTTAGCCTCTCGGAATAGAGCTCATAAGGATGGGAAGAGGTTTTATTGCATGCGATCATCGAGCAAAGTTTCTTCGAAGAGAAAGGCTTAGGGTCGATCATCTTAAGCAAGACAGGATAATAAAACTTAAAGTAGGTCAGCTGATCAACAAGGCTGTCATCCCACGTGTAGATTTTGGAAAAATAGCTGTGATAGTCCAAGTTATTATTGTTGGGCACCGTCGAAGGCGGCTCCCAGAGAAACAGGATCCGTTTTTCTTTAGGAATCTTTGATAAATGGCCAAAATGCTCAGGAAAGATGTCAAAAACAACTAAAAGATCGCATTCGCCAATCGCATCTAGCGAGAAGACCTGTTCGATCGCATATCCCTGCTTGTGCGCCGTTTCCCTTAGGTCATAATAGACCTTGAGGCAATCATCGCGATTATAAACGGGATTATCGATGGCAAACATCGGGCCCCAGTAGCTCGTCAGAATACAAATTCTTTTTGTACTGAGTTCTGCCGCTGTCGGTTCATTGCAGACCCCTTTAAGGGGAAGCAGCATCGCGTAAAGCAGGAGCGCACGAAGAAAGTGGAGCATATTTTTCTCTTGTTCGAATTAGCCATCCTAAATGCAGCTGATAAGTTGGGTCGACCTTAATGTCGTTATAGGGCGTTGCGATGTTGTACACATAAAGCGTGTCGGGAATAAAACGGCTATGAAAGCCTGCCATTTCGAGCATCGGAAACATAAACGCCAAATCCCAAGCCATCGGGAAAAAGGCCCCATCGAGGAGCAGATCGTCTTTTTTTATCTTCTGGAAGAGCCCTGCATAAAACGTGCGCAAGTGGGTGGTCACCCAATTATATTCTCGATATCCGTTCGATTCGATTACGTGGGCAGGAAGCTCGGAAGCCCATCCAGCAGATCCGCAGGGATAATGGACGAATTGGCCATACGTTATCCACACATCAGAGTCGGAATAAACAGCGTTAAGCTTGCTCAAGACCTCATCGTCATAAAACCAATCGTCTCCATCTAAAGTGACGACGATCTCATGAGGGTCGCACATATGGACTGCTTTATAAATATTGGCCAATGCGCCGTTTCGTTGTTCGTTCAGGATCAGCGTAACTCTGTCTTCCTGGTCCCACTGCTTGATGTAGCTTTTAACAAACAGTCCTGTGCAATCCGGAGAGGCGTCATCGATAAAAATGACTCGGTAATTCTCATATTTTTGGATGAATACGGAATCCAAATTGCGCTGATACCAGTTCTTATTGTTAAAAGAGGGGATCACGACAACGATCGGTTTTTCATCGATTGCCGCAAGAAGCGGCCCGCAGCAGCCGATGAAAAAAACAACAAGTTTAAAAAAGTGTTTTACTATCATAGAGCAGTCCTGTCCCAAGTGAATAGAATGTTGTCAGGGTGTGTGGAAATTTGTTCTTCGCATACGCTTGGGTTCATCCCCGCTTCGTCAAGAAGTTCGAAAAATTCCCAAGGAGATAGCGAATCGATGCCGAAATAGGGCATTGAGATCTGGTTATAGATCACATAGCCCCTGTCCGCTTTTTTAATCACCCTTTCAAAATAATCGAGCTGCGTTTCTCGAGAGCATTCAG
>JAFEGV010000148.1 GCA_018239665.1 Verrucomicrobiota bacterium
TTTTTGCAGATAAGGAAGAGCGTCGTTTAAGAACATCTCCTGCATCTCATGCGGAACGCCGGGCAAAATGATCCAGGTCTTTTGGTCTTCCGTGAAAATAAGGCCGGGAGCTGTTCCTACGCGATTGAGGATCGGTTTGGCCTTCTCGGGAATCGTGGCCTGGTCTTCTAAACTGATGAGCTGTTCGCCGAAACGTTTCTTAAGATCGGCGGCTACGCTGTCATTAAAATGAAATTCAGAGGAAAAAAGGCGCGCGAGGATTTCGCGCGTCCGGTCGTCGCACGTGGGGCCGAGCCCGCCTGTTGTGATCACAACCGTAGAGCGCTTGAGGACCTCCCGCAACCCCTCCTTTAACACAACAGGATCGTCCGACAAAGTTGTATGCCGCGAGATCCGGTACCCATTGGATGCTCTGGTCTATGAAACTGCTCATACGATTTCCGATCATCGATACACAGCACCCGATGTGTTAATGCATTTTTCCCAGCTGGATGTGGTTGATTCAGAAGAAAACATAGAGCCAGAAGGTAATCGGAAGAAAAGCTTCATTACTCGATTTTTCGGATAATATTAGGGTGTTAGCAAGACCTCGTCCTTTAACGAGTTTCCTCTGTTCCTGTTATTTTAGAAACGGCGAAGACATTCCTTCGCCGTGTTCTGTGAAAGATCAGATAGAAAACCGAAGCCAAGCTTTTTTAGTCCTCTAATTCGCCAGAGTTTGCCAGCAGCGTTTTTTCCAGCGCATCGACAAAAATAAGGGAATGGTCAAAGACGTGTTCCTTGCCCCAGGTAAGGGGATCCTCGATTACGTCATTCATTCGGGCGATCTCATGATAGACCTTGTCTTTCTGTGCGGAAGGAAGCTCGCTGAACATGCGATGTGCAGCTGCCTGGGCAGAAGCTGAAAGGCCCGCAATGAAAAGCACATCTTGATCTTCAGATTGAATGGAGGCGATTACACTGGCTCTTCCCTCAGTAGAGCAGTCTATGATCTTCTCCTTCCAGAATGAATCGATACAATCATAGAGTCGGCGGATCTTTTCTGGAGGTATTCCATTAGCAATGGCTTGCAAGAGTCTTGCAAGAATTGACTCCGGAGTGTGTGTTTTAAATTGCACCAAACGATCTCTAAGATGTTCCAATCCCAGGTCTCTAGATTGCTCTAAGCCTAGATTAAACACGTAAGGATTACCTCCAAATGAACGCCTGCAATGAGATGTATCATTACGCATAATCGCATCGTTTGCAAAGATCGATGGCGGAAGTGTGAATAGGAAGTTGTAATATAAACTGAGTATTGCCAAAGACGGAAGATTTCCAATCTCCGCAGGAATAGCGCAAAGATTGTTGTGGCCGAGGTGTAAGGTTTCTAATCTAGGCAAGTTGCAAATCGATTGAGGAAGAGAAGAAAGTCTGTTGCTTTCAAGATTTAAACTAGTAAGGTTCACTAGCGTCCCGATCGAATTAGGAAGAGATTCTAGGCAGTTCTTTCTGAGTAAAACTATTTCTAGGGCTCCGAGATTTCCAAATGCATTTGGAAGACAGGTTAGTTTGTTAGAGGTCAAAGAAATGTTTCTCAATGCTGTGAGATTGCATATTGAGTCCGGCAGCTCTCTAAGCAAGTTTTTATCAAGGTACAAGACCTCTAAGTTTGTAAAGAGGCCGATCTCAGTAGGGAGGTATTCAAGCCCTTTATCCATTAGATCTATATCAGTAATTTGCTGGACGAAGGCCGCATTATCCGGAGATGAGAGCCAGGCGCGGATTTCTTCATATCCTTGGGGAGGCGGTATGAAGCCGAAATCTCCAATCTCTCTAAATTCACGGAAAGCTCCAATGTCTCTAAGTTCATCGACCAAGCAATCTTTCCATAAGGTCTCCAAAGCTTGATTCTCGCAAGCAGTTTTGTAACTTTGGTATTTCTTCTCAAGGGCATGTAAATGAAGGTGGGGGATCATCCGGACATCCTCCATGAATGGGGCGTAACGAGTAGTCAGCTCGTTCGAAAATCGACGGAACAGCAGATCGACCGAGCCCCTTAGGTGATCAGGCGATACGGTTTCTTCAACCCTTTCCATTAAATTTCTGCAAGGTAGCGGCACTTCATTTTTCAGATTGCACCATACATTGAACTTGGTATTGTTTATCCCCTCTAAGCATTCTTCGGGCACCGTAACCGAATTGAGGGAAGCGGATGCTAGAGCAAGACTACTTAATGATGGAATAGATGAAGCTGACATAAAAAACTCCCATTTTTATTGCTTTAAATTAAAAGCATTTTGTTTAATTAATTTCATTTGCTTTTTCTTTATAAAATAAATTTTTAATTTTACACCGATTCTTCAAATTTTTTCGATATAATTCTGAAGCTGACACAATAACAACTCACATTATTATTGCCAATATTTTAAACAAAAAACGTAAAGATCTTATTAAGGCATTAAGTTTTATATAAAAAACATTCAAAAAAACAAATAGCTTATACCGAAATAACTTGAAGAATTAGGAATTTGGTAAGGTGGCGTGCTAAATTTGAACCAAGCTGCGACTCTTAAGACTAGTTCGGGCCCAAGGGCACTTCTCATTTGTCCGCAGCCGAAGCAGCTCAACTTGAATAAGCTTAAGCGATGCAGGAGGGTTCAAATTTAGTGACTGTCCGACGCAGCGAAAAACCGATTCTTCAGGTTATTTCGGTATATATCGAGGGAGGCATTAGCATCTGGCCATTACCCTACCAAATCAAGCTTAAGTCATTAAGAATTAAGAATAGAACGGAAAAGCTGGGATCCCTTTGGAGACTTTGCGATAAAGGGCTCCAAGCAGGTTATTGGTCGTTGAAAGGATTCTAGTTTGCCGGTTCCCCTTTGCAATG
>JAFEGV010000149.1 GCA_018239665.1 Verrucomicrobiota bacterium
CCTACTCCTCACTGCCCAGTTCGCGGCCAAGGCCGCTTCACCTACTCCTCACTGCCCAGTTCGCGGCCAAGGCCGCTTCACCTACTCCTCACTGCGAAGGTCCACCGGACCTTCTCGTGTATTCGTAGCCTCGATTTTACTTTGTCTCGCCGAGTCCAAATTCACAAAACCTGACCGGGCGCAGTATAAAATATCTGGATAAAACATCACTTTATCTTGTAAGATGGATGTAGTTCACTATATAGCGACAACCATCTTATGACCTGGATTTCCCTACATAACCATTCTCAATTTTCCATTTTAGATTCCTCGGCATCTGTCGAAGCTTTAGCGGAAAGAGCTGCATCGTTTGGAATGTCATCGATTGCTCTTACAGATTCTGGGAATATGTTCGGCGCCGTTGATTTTTATAAGGCGTGCAAAGCAAAAAAAATCAAACCGATTATCGGCTGCGAACTCAATGTCGCTCCCTCTTCCCGTTTTGAAAAAAAACGGATCCCAGGACTGTTTTCCGGCTATCCGATCGTACTGCTAGCAAAGAACCACCAGGGATACAAAAATCTATGCCGTCTGACATCCCTCGCCTATCTTGAGGGGTTTTATTACACCCCGCGCATCGATAAGGACCTATTGAAAGAGACCGCCGATGGCCTGATCTGTCTTTCAGGGCCTTATTATTCAAGCGTTTCACAATTGATCGCTTTGGAAAAACAAGATGAACTGATCGCGGAAGTCGATTGGTTTCACTCTCTTTTCGGCGAGGACTACTACTTTGAGCTTTTGCGCCATGAAATGCATCCTGACGACATTCGCAACGATGGAATGGACCAGGAGAGTTGGCTGTATCAGCGCCATCTGGATTATATTTCAGGGCAGAAAAAGATCAATTCAAGGCTGATTGAACTGTCTAAAGAACGCGGGATCAAATGTGTTGCTGCCAATGATGTCAGATATCTTGATCGGGACGATTGGAAGGCTCATGAAGTTCTCATGAATGTCCAATCGGGAGAGCCTTGCGAGATTTGGGAAAAGGATTCCTTCGGAAATCCCAAAGTGAGGGTGCGCAACCCTAAGAGGGAAGTGACACAGACGCATGAGCTCTATTTTAAATCCCCGGACCAGGTCCAAGCACTGTTCGCCGATGTGCCAGAGGCAGTAGAAAACACAATCGAAGTTGCTCAGAAATGCCAGTTCGAGTTCGACCTTAAATCGAAATATTATCCTGTATTTGTTCCTCCCTCGCTGGAAAACGCTTCATTTACCAAAGAAGAAAGACAGGCGGCCGCAGAGGCATTCTTAAGGCAGCTGTGCGAAGAAGGAATACCCCGCCGATATACTCCGGAAAGATTGTTAAAAGTTCAGGAAAAGTATCCAGGGAAAGATCCCTTAGAGGTCATTAGGGAGAGATTGGACTATGAGCTCGGTGTGATTTTGCCTAAGGGCATGGGGGACTATCTCTTGATCGTATGGGATTTTATCGCTTGGGCGAAGCGCAATGGGATTCCTATGGGGCCAGGAAGGGGGTCCGGAGCAGGTTCGATCGTCCTGTATTTGATCGGAATAACAGATATTGAACCGCTGCGGTTCAATTTGTTCTTCGAGCGATTCATCAACCCGGAAAGGCTCTCCTATCCTGACATCGACGTCGATATCTGCATGGACCGTCGGTCTGAAGTGATCGATTATACATTGGGCAAATACGGAAAGGAAAAAGTTGCCCAAATCATCACATTTGGCACGATGAAAGCCAAAATGGCCATCAAGGATGTCGGCCGCGTATTGAGCATCCCTTTGGCCAGGGTCAATGAGATTGCAAAGTTGGTTCCTGAAGATCCGACGATGACTTTGGACAAAGCTTTGGAAATAGACCCCGAGTTGAAAAATCTTTCCACTTCGGACCCTGAAGTTGAACGGTTGATCGACCTTGCCAAAAAGCTGGAAGGTTCGGTCCGCAATACGGGCATCCATGCTGCAGGTATGATTATCTGCGGAGACTCGATCATCGAGCATATCCCTGTATGCAACGCCAAAGACTCTGACATGGCAGTGACCCAGTTTTCCATGAAGCCCGTCGAAGCCGTCGGCATGCTGAAAATTGACTTTTTGGGATTGAAGACCTTAACGTCGATCCAGCACGCAGTGGACGCTGTCCTGCAAAAAAATGGCAAGAGGATCGATTGGGTCAATTTGCCACTCGACGACCAGCCGACTTTTAATCTGCTGAACCAGGGCAAAACGATGGGGATCTTCCAGCTTGAATCTCCCGGCATGCAAGATTTGGCAAAGCAGCTTCATATTGATAAGTTTGAAGAAATTATCGCGGTCGGCGCGCTCTATCGCCCGGGTCCCATGGAGATGATCCCTTCATTCATCAACCGCAAGCATGGAAGGGAAACGATCGAGATCGACCATCCCCTCATGGAAGATATCCTATTGGAAACCTACGGGATTATGGTGTACCAAGAGCAGGTCATGCAAATTGCAAGCCGTCTTGCCGGATATACGTTAGGCGAGGGCGATGTCCTTCGACGAGCGATGGGGAAAAAAGACCACGATGAAATGTCCCGCCAGCGTGAAAAATTCCGTTTAGGGGCTTTGAAGACCGGCATCGATGAACAGACGTCGATGCGTATTTTTGACAAGGTGGAAAAATTTGCCTCGTATGGATTTAACAAGTCGCATGCTGCAGCCTATGGCTACTTGAGTTATGTCACTGCTTATTTCAAAGCCAATTATCCATCGGAGTGGATGGCAGCTTTAATGACATCTGATCGGGACGATCTTTCCAAAGTCACAAAAGTGATCCGCGAATGCCAAGCTATGGGAATTGCCATTTTGCCGCCGGATGTCAATGAATCAGGGAAAAC
>JAFEGV010000014.1 GCA_018239665.1 Verrucomicrobiota bacterium
CTGAAATTCGGGGGCATGAGGATTTTCCTGGAACTTCTCCAACCATTCGATTGCGCGCGCGAGGTCATCCTCATCAAAGACCCAGATCCGATACCGTTTCTTATGCTGCTGTTCGTCCTGAAAAGGCTCATAGACGTTCTGAACCCCTTCCTTTAACAAGAAGGAATAAAGCGTGTAAGCCTCTTTTTCCGTATCAAACGTTCCAATTAACCGCATAAGCTCTGTATTTTCTTGATGACCTGGGAAGTGGAAAGGCCGGGGACCAGTTCCACGATGTGGATCCTTCCGCCGAAAGAGCGGACCGTTTCCGCTTCAATGCAATTCGCTCCATATTCAGCACCATTGACATGCACATGGGGCTGGACCTTTTTCAGCATCTCCCTAGGGTCAGTTTCATCAAACCAAGTGACGAAATCGACCATCTCGAGGGCCGCCATCATTTGCAGACGGTATTCTAAAGGGATAATCGGACGCAAGGGGCTTTTGTAAGCCTGGATCGATCGATCGGTGTTTAAACCTACAATCAGGACATCTCCCTGCAAAGAGGCTTGATAGATCATCTCAAGATGCCCGGCATGCATCAGATCGAAAGACCCGTTGAGGGTAACGATCGTTTTACCCTGGCCTTTTAACTCCTTCACTTTTTCTTCAAGCTCATCCGGACCAATGTATTTGGCGCGGACCGCATCGGAGAAGCGCTCGGCTGATAACAAACGGCTCATCTTATCTGTTCCTTTTCGCTTTAGGGAACGCAATCTGGAACACTTCATCAAAGTGGGTCACGAAATGGGCTTTGATCCCTTTTTTGATATAGGCCGGGAGCTCATCGTAATCCCTCTGGTTGTCTAGCGGGAAGATGAGCACTTTTGCGCCGGAGCGCTTTGCAGCGATCAGTTTTTCTTTCAGTCCGCCGATCGGAAGAATTTTCCCTGTCAGGGTCAACTCCCCTGTCATCCCAAGGTCCTCGATCACCGGCTCATCGCGCAAGAGCGAGAGCAGGGCTGTCGTCATCGTGATGCCGGCAGATGGGCCGTCTTTAGGCGTCGCCCCTTCCGGAATATGCAAATGAACTTGGCATTTTTCAAAGAACGCCGTGTTCGGAGCGTAATCTGCAAGCTTGCTGTAAAGATAGGTCCAAGCGATCTGAGAAGATTCTTTCATCACATCGCCGGCTTGTCCGGTCAGCTTCATTTCCATCTTTTCTGCAGGAACTTTGATCGCTTCCACATAGAGGGTGGCGCCGCCAAGCGACGTCCAAGCAAGTCCCATGCACACGCCGACAGGAGTCCGTTTATAATAGCGGTCCGTCGTAAAGATCGGCTTGCCTAAAAACTTTTGAAGGTTCTTTTCGCTGACGAGCTGCTTTTCGAACTTGGTCTTCGCCTTGCCCTTTTTCTCATTGGAATCGACCACTTGGACGGCAACTTTGCGCAGGATCTTTTTGATATGGTTTTCTAAGCTTCTGACGCCCGACTCGCGCGCATAGCCGTTGATGATGTGCGACAGCGCTCCGCGTGTAAAATCGGTGTCGCTTGTTTTCAAGCCCATCGATTTGCGATTGCGCGGAATCAGATACTTTTGCGCGATCTGCACTTTTTCCTCAAGGATGTAGCCTGAGAGGCGCAAAACATCCATCCTGTCCTTCAGGGGCTCCGGGATCGTGTCCAAAACGTTGGCGGTCACGATAAACAGGATGTTCGACAGATCGGTACGGACATCCAGATAGTGGTCTAAAAAGTCTTTGTTCTGTTCCGGATCGAGCACCTCGAGAAGCGCGGAAGCCGGATCGCCGTGATAGCTTGATCCCATCTTGTCCACTTCGTCGAGCATGATCACTGGGTCCATCGTTTGGGTGAACTTGAGGGCCTGGATCATTTTGCCGGGCATAGCGCCAATGTAAGTTCGCCTGTGCCCTTTGATCTCCGCTTCATCGCGCATGCCGCCGACAGAAAAGCGGTAGAACGGACGTTTCAGCGCGCGGGCGATGCTTTTGCCGATGCTCGTCTTTCCAACCCCCGGAGGGCCGACGAGGCAGATGATGTTCCCTTTGACGCCGCCTGAAAGTTTGCCGACTGCGATGAACTCCAAAATCCGCTCTTTGATATCGTTCAGTCCGTAGTGGTCCTCTTCTAGCACCTTTTTAGCAAACTGGATATCGACGCCCTCGTTAGCTCCGGTGCTGAAAATGCCCCATGGAACCGTGGTGAGCCAGTCGAGGTAGTTCCGGCAGACCGCATATTCTGCAGACTGGACTTCCAAGACGCTTAATTTGTCCATCTCTTCCGTGATGACGGTCTGGACGTCGACAGGGACTTTCCGTTTTTTTAAGCGGGTCTCGAATTTTTCCAGGTCGCATGTCTTGTCATCTTTTTCCAGGCCCAGCTCTTTTTTGATCGTCTTGAGCTGTTCCCTTAAGAAGAATTCCCGCTGCGTTTTGGAAATGGTCGCTTCGATTTTCTGGTTGATGCTGTTCTGCAGCTTGCTTAAGTCC
The DNA here is from genome assembly GCA_018239665.1 of Verrucomicrobiota bacterium. Lineage (GTDB taxonomy): Bacteria > Chlamydiota > Chlamydiia > Chlamydiales > Rhabdochlamydiaceae > Acherontichlamydia. The sequence continues at coordinate 2,492 of JAFEGV010000014.1, forward strand.
AGCTCCTTCTTCAAGAGGACGAGCGCTTTGTCGATCCTTCCTTGCAAATCAAAGGTCTCTAGAACGTCTTGCAGCTCTTCACGGCTGGCCGTTGTCAACGCAACGGCAAAGTCGGCAAGTTTTCCTGGCTCGGTGAAATCGGAATGGCCGAGGAATATTTGCAGTTCTTCTTTGAAAAGAGGGTTCAGCTTCAAAAGTTCTTTGATCGTCGTGATGATGCTGATCGAATATGCTTTGAGCTCCTTGGAAAGCTTGCTGCTCTGATCATCGTGGTAGTTGATCTGCGCTTTCAGGAATTTTCCGGCCTTGAGAGGCTTTTTGATCGAGATCCGCCTTTCCATGTTTAAAACGACCTGGGCTCCCCCTTGCTCCATCGGGATAATGCGCAAGATCCGCGCAAGGACGCCCACTTGGTACAGCTCTTTCATCGGAACTTTATAAATGTTCTCATCCTCTTGACGAGTCAGGAAAAGGCCTAGGAACTTGTGGTCCGACTTTGCGACCGTCTTCAACACCTCGTAAAAAGCGCCGGGCTCAATCACAATTGGGGCTGCCATGCCGGGAAAAAAGGGACGGCGGCTTAAAGGGACTACAAAGACTTGATTGGGAAATTCAACCGAGCTTTTAGGCTGCTCGGCATTTGCCGATTTCTGCACCGCTTCCACTAGAGCTTCTTCGATTTCCTCTTCAGGCAGTTGATTCTCTTTATCGTTCTTCAAAGGAGGTCTCCTCAAATAGAATTGAAGGCAGGATCCAACATCCAAGCCTCTAAAACAGGACTCTAAAAGCAAACAACTCTACCACCTCTTACATAATTGTGCAACCAGGTCGCCCTCTACGAGGAGCCTCCCGCGTTTATAATATTCTTTTACCATCTCGCGCCCTAACGCCGCCTTCCTCTGAAATCGAGGCCGTTGCAATGCTTGCCTTGAAGAACAAATTTCCGATTCTTCAGGTTGTTTCGGTATCAGTTGCATATTCCGCTAAAACCGGGTATAATCGCCTTCCTATTTTTAAGCTGGAATCACACCTGGTATGGGTCCTTCATTTAACAGATTGATCATCGACACAAGCTCAGAGCACACCGTCATGGGCCTTGCCCAAGGCTGCAAAGTCTTGGCTTCGCACATCGCGCTTCACGCCAATCAGCTTTCTCAATCGTTAATGCCCACCCTCCAAAGCCTCCTTTCGGAAGCCGGCCTGAAGCTCAACCAGCTCGATGAAATTGCTGTCGGGATCGGACCCGGCTCCTACACGGGGACCCGGGTTGGGGTCGCTATCGCGAAAAGCTTGCACTTCGCCCTGAAAAAACCCTCATTGACAGGCTTTTGCTCCTTGCTGGCCTTTATCCCCCGCCTTGAAGGTCAATTTGCCTGTGTGATGCCCTCGAAGACAGGAGATTTTTACCTGCTTAAAGGGGTCCGTTCGGAAGGAAGGCTTACCTGTTCACAGTCTACCCTCATCGACGTAAACGCATTGATCGAAGAGTTGAAAGGAACCGACATCCTCATCGGAAAGCCGCTACATGAGGTCCAAGCGAAATTTGCCGACTTAGCCCTCCAATGGAGCCTTCCAGCCCCCTCTCTCGACCCTATCCTCGCCTACTTGGAAGCTCCCGAACAAGCAGGGGCAAACCCTCGCCTTGATCTCATCTATTTGCACAAGCCCTAAGCGGTCCCTATATTTTCATTTGAAAAATATCCCTCTCTTTCCTAAGATTGAATCCACATATTGAATAAACCTTTTTTGCTACCAAAAAATAGAAATTCAGGAAATGCATTCATGCCAAGCGTAAAAGTCCGAACAGGCGAACCAATTGATAAAGCGTTGAGAGCTCTCAAAAAGAAGCTTGATAAAGAAGGAATTATGAAATCGGCAAAAGCTCACCGCTTCTACGATAAGCCTTCTGTCAAAAGCCGCGCTAAATCTAAAGCAGCCCTCAAGTACAAAAAGACAAAACCTAAAAGTTTTGGCTATTAATTTCTAAGAAATGCTACCGCCTGTTATTCACATAACGCACCGGTAGCATTTTTTATTTTAGCAGTCCAGTCACCTGATTGCTAAAATCGCCTTGTTTAAAACTTCCCCTCCTGTTATCTTTAAGGTATCCATAACATCTACTTTTATATCTTATGAGCGACTATTACGAAGTGTTAGGCCTTGCGCGCGGCGCAAGCCAAGAAGAGATTAAAAAAGCTTATCGCAAAAGCGCCCTCAAATACCATCCCGATCGCAATCCCGGGGATTCCCAAGCCGAAAAAAAATTCAAAGAGATCTCCGAAGCCTACGAAGTCCTCAGCGACGAAAAGAAAAGGCAGATCTACGATCAATACGGAGCTGACGCTTTACGCGGCGGCGGTATGGGCGGAGGCCCAGGCGGCCCAGGCGGATTCTCTTCAATGGAAGAAGCTTTGCGCACCTTTATGGGAGCCTTTGGCGGCGGCGGCGGCGGCATGGGCTCAGGCGGAGATTCGATCTTCGACTCTTTCTTCGGGTTCGACAGCGGCGAAGGAGAGAGCGCAGCGCAACAAGGCGCCAGCAAAAAAATGAACTTGACCATCTCGTTCGACGAAGCGATGAAGGGCGTGGAAAAAGAGGTCCTTCTCAATAATTACGTCCACTGCTCTACCTGCGACGGAAGAGGAGCGAAGACGGCGTCGGGAATTAAGAAATGCTCGCGATGCCGAGGCTCCGGACAGGTCCATCAAAGCCGCGGCTTCTTCAGCATGACAAGCGTATGCCCTCAATGCTACGGCAAAGGCAAAGTGGTCTCCGATCCTTGCGGCGATTGCCACGGATCGGGCCGGGTCAAGAAAAAAGAGCCTCTGAACATCAAGATCCCTGCAGGCATCGATACGGGGATGCGCTTGAGAATGGCAGGCCACGGAGATGTCGGAGAACAAGGCGGCCCTCCCGGCGACCTTTATATTTTCATTTCCGTCGAACCTCATTCCATCTTTCAACGGGAAGGCGATGACGTGATCGTCGAGCTTCCTGTCGGTTTTTCCGAAGCTGCCCTTGGATGTAAAAAGGAACTGCCGACACCGCTTGGCAACACCTGCCGCATTACCATCCCGGAAGGAACCCAGCATGGCAAGGTCCTGCGCGTTAAAAGCGAAGGGGCCCCCAATGTGCACGGCCATGGGAAAGGGGATCTTCTGATCAAGATCATCGTTGAGACTCCTGTAGGCCTGACCGAAAAACAAAAAGAGCTCCTGCGTGAATTCGGCGAAACCGAAGGGGACCACAACTCTCCTCGCAAGCGCAGCTTCTTTGATAAGTTGAAGGTTTTTTTTTCTCTCTAACTAGATCTCTATGGGCTTCGATCCTTGCTAAATTTTCGCAGGCTCGAAGCTCCGGAGGATTTCAGAAAGGATAGATCGCTCAATTAGATGATCAGCACAATTTTTCCACAGTGCTGGCTCGATTCCATGAGCTTGTGCGCCTCGGCTGCATTTGAAAATGGATATGTTGCCGTGACAACAGGCTTTAACGCCTTTTTGCCAAAAAGAGGCCAGACTTGGGTTAAAAGCTCTTGGGCAATCTTTGCTTTTGCAGCGGAGGATTGAGCTCTTAACGTTGATCCTAAGACGGTCAATCGTTTGAAGAGCAACCGATTTAAGTCCAGAGTAACCGGCGAACTCTGCATGCGGGCAACCTGGATTAGCCTCCCCTCTTCTTTTAGAAGAAGTATATTCTTCTCAAAATATTCCCCGCCGACGATGTCAAGGACAACATCGACCCCTTTGCCTTTCAACAAAGAAAAGAAGTCTTGCTCTTTGTAGTTGATGATCTCATCTGCCTTGAGATCCTTGCAGAAAGCAGCTTTTCTTTCATTGCCCACCGTCGTTGCCACATGCGCTCCGAATGCCTTTGACAGCTGGATCGCGCACGAGCCAATGCCGCTGGAACCTCCATGGACCAAAACCGATTCTCCAGATTTAAGCCGCCCCCTCATGAACAGATTGCCCCAGACGGTAAAATAGGTCTCCGGAAGAGATGCCGCCTCTGTGAAGTTTAAGCCCTGCGGCAACGGGAGGCATTGCCCTGCAGGAACCGCACAATATTCTGCGTAGCCGCCTCCATTTGTCAGGCCGCAAACAGCATCGCCGACTTTCCAATTAGCGACCTCAAGGCCAATTTTACTGACGATCCCTGCAACTTCCAATCCTAAGATCGGACTGGCCCCGGGCGGAGGAGGATAATGCCCTGCTCTTTGGTAAAGGTCCGGGCGATTGACTCCAGCGGCTTTTACCTGGACCAGAATTTCATTTGGCCCGGGCTCTGGAACGGGCCCCTCGTTAACAAACAACATATCGGGAGACCCGGGTTCTTTGATATCGATAAAGCGCATTTGCCCACCTGCCCTGCAAAGAGTGAATTTTCTAAGCTTGAACCACTTGGATTGAGAAACAAAACCTAGTCAATTCAACTATATTCTGGATCCCAATTTATAAATAAACCAAAAATTAAAATTAAAGTTTATCTTTTAAAAGCAATTCAGCTCATAAAATATGTAATTTTGTGGTATCATTATAGAGTGAAAGTTCGCAAGAAGACTGCCAAGTCTACACAGATCAAATGCAATAAATTTTTAGGAAAATGATGGCTTCGGGGATCAATGAATTTCAGTCTGATATAAGAGCCAATTGGGCTTGGCTTGTCACATCGGACAAAAAAGGCAATCCCGGGAAAAATTATAAAACAGCAGCTTCTCTTGCATCTCAAATCTATGACAATACCATTAACGCTGAACTCCCCTTTCTTCTTTTAGGAAGAGACCGAATCAGAACCCAGCCCGATCTTGCAGCCAATTTCGGACTCTGCACAGCTAAAACAAAGGGTTCCATTTTAGGCGAGCGCCAATGGTCGCTGCTGATCAACGATGCCTTTATGTTAGGGGGAATTCATAGCGGCAAGGAAGTTCTCGTTTACGCAAATAAAGACTTTCAACGAAAAATCCTATGGGATGACAAGTCCTGCAGCTTGACGTCATTTGGAAGAGAGCTGGCGATTTTGCAGTTTGCCGGGTTTCAGCGGAGAGCCACTTGTTGTGATAACGAAGTTATCTTTTCTCTCTCTGAAGAAGCTCCTAATCCCAAAGGCATCACCTTGCCAATGATATGGGCGCATTTAAAGCAGATACGGGATCCCGCCCCTCTTTTGACATTTGTGAATGAATCTCATTGTGAGCCATTGGATCCAGGGCAAAGTCACCTGTAGAAACCGCTTTTGCTTCTGCACTTAGCAGGGATCTTACTAGAACCAAAGAAGCCGTCCTAACAAGATCCCTCGGAACAATGTCATCTTCCTATTGATCTAGAGAAGATGCGTAGCTTGACAATAAGAACGGCTCTGACGACGAAGGCAGGTCTTCACCAATAGCCATCTCAATAGGCGGCGGAGAATCTGAAAATCTCAAAGGAACTGCCGAATTAACGTACTCCACTATGTCTCCTACCGAGCGAACTTCCTTAATTGCATCTCTATATGTTTCGATCGGCGTTGTTGCTTCCGAACGTCCACATGGAGGCATAAAAGTATAGCCTTGTTTTGTTTTAAAAGGCGTATACCCTGAGAATTTTAGCATGAGCAGCTCTCTGCCCAAAGCCCTGGGACGCTTGTTTTTATCATCCCAAATCAGTTCGTGTTTAATAGACTTAAGACCGACATGAAATTCCTTGTTCGCTCCTAAAGCGCCATAAATAAAACAGTCATTGAGGAACACATACCAGTTGGAGGCATTGATAATAGCGCCCTCTCTAAAGTGGGCTTTTAATAAACTTTTGCGCTCCTTAGGATTTAATTCAGGGTATGCTCGCTCAAACACCCTTGCAACTTCTTTCTGTGCCAAGGATGCCGGTTCAATGGCGATCGTTCCGAAATTCTGAGCCGCGTCGGCATCTCCGCGAATGGCATCTGTTCCTAAAATGACAAAAGGAAGGCGTTGGCTTGCGCCGGCGCTCATCGCGGCCAACCAATCCTTAACATAAGTCTTAGGACTGATCTTTGCTCCAAGATTTGAACTTTCTCTAGAGATCTCAGCGAATGAAAGGCGCTTGAGAGCCTGTGGCGAATAAAGCGGAGCTGGAATTGGACTAAGCAATTGCGCTGATGCTGCCATAAAAAACCTCTGCGGTGTTTTTATTATTAATATTGTTTTAATAAAATATAACGCTAAAAACATTATAACATAATTTTACTTTACAAATCAACGATTAGTTTTAACCGAAAAACACACGCAATACATTTTTATTTAAAATATAACAAATTAATTGAATTCAAGAACGGTCAGGCTCGGCATAAAAGAGCAATTTATCCTAACACCAATCATATTCAAATTATTTATACTATGCTTTTGCGCCGAAGATAGACCATGGTCCGAAAAGGGACCCCTCTGTAGACCAAATTGGAGATTTGCAATTCCATCCGGATCATTATTAAATAACGGTCGAACCAAACCCCCTCCTGTTGAGAGAAGTAGAAAAAAAATCAGATTGATGCAACGATCCAAATGAAAACACCTTGGAGAGTTCGGCGCCATGCAGCAGGATCCGATATCGACCTTCCGTCCGAATCGCCTTCCCATCCGCCTGCACTCGAAAACCCAATTCCAAAAGAGCGCAAAAAGAGCGAAGGAAGTTATCGATCAATTTGATGCCGTGGTGACCAAACACCCTATCGCCAAAGAGCTATGCACGATACTTTTAATACACGAGGCCATCGATTCTTTAGATTCACAGCACATTAAGGCTACCGTTGAAGACATTCTTATCGACAGAGTTTTGAGCGTACAAACAGAACGAAAGCCTATCTTAGACTATCTTAAAGCGTTTTCCCAAGCTTCAAAACAGATCGTCAACCATCCTCTGAGCCATCCTTTTTTCTTCGCCATGCACAGATCGATCAAAGGACTGCCCAAGAACGAACATCGGTACCGCCGTCTTCAAAATTGGATAGGGCCTGAAGGCGGCCCTGCAGAAAAAGCTTATTTTTTCCCGCCTGCGCCGGCAACTGTTTCTTCTTACATGTCTAATCTGATCAAGTATTGGAATACGGAGGAAAAAGAACCGCTTGTCCAACTGGCAATTATTTTTGCCCAGCTGCTGATCATCCATCCATTCATGGATGGCAACGGACGCATAGCGCGCCTGCTGGTCCCTCTTTTTCTTTGCCGGAAAGAGGAAATCTCTGAGCCCCTCTTTTTTTTAAGCCGCTATTTCAAACGGCATCGCCTTGCATATTTTCAAAACTTGTTCTCAATCACATCTGAAAATCGGTGGGACCTTTGGATCCGGTTCTTTTTGAAAGGGGTCCATGAACAAGGGGTAAAGGATTTAAAGAACATCAAACGGATCATAGCCCTTTACACAGCGCTGCACGATCAGCTCTCATTGCAATGGCCGCCAAAGAAAGCAAAGCAGGTCCTCCTCTTTCTCTTCCAACATCCGATCTTCCCACAGAAAATCTGCCGTCCGCATTTTGGGAACTCCCAAAAACAGATCGAACAAACGATCAACGATCTTCGGAAGAAAAAAATTCTCCGCCTGATCCGGCGGCGCGGAGAATCGTTCTTTGCATTTACGGAACTTTTAAGCAAAAAAAAACCTCGAAAGAGCTAACGCAGCTTTCGAGGTCGGCGATCATTTAATCGTGTAAAAAAACTAGCAAGCGCCCATTTGGCCGGTTCCGCCTGTTGCGCTTTTTTTCATCATCGCAGCAGAAGGTTTTTTTCTTTTCGCAGTTTTCTTAGTGCTCTTTTTCGCAGTTCTCTTCTTGGCGGTTCCTTTCTTGGCAGTACTTTTTTTCGCAACTCTTTTCACTGTCTTTTTCTTAGCTGTTTTCTTCTTCGCAGCCTTTCTCTTTTTTGCCATCTTTTCCTCCTTTGGATTTTTGGACAGCAGCTTAACTTAATGCAGCTTTGGAGTGATCTCTACTCATGCATATTTTCATTATTAAAATTTTTATTCAATTATGAGCAAAGAAATTCTTTCAATAGATCTCTTGCATAAACCGCTTTGCCTGAAAAAAGCACGATTTTGCCAGGCGAACGGACGAGCCAAGGGGCCCCCTAAAAAGTTGCAAAGTCGAGGTTACGCAAGAGATCTAATAACATCACGCCGGAGGAAGCAAGCGGCTAGCTTCTTTATAGCTTAGCCTGCTCATATGAGAAGAATGCAGAGAGAGGAATTTAGATACGGAATCCGGGGCTGATTTCGAGTACTCGCGCAAAGCCCAGCCTATGCCCTTGCGGATGAAGAAATTGTTTTCATGCAGCCTCTTTTCGCAATATGCAAAGAGCCGCTCTTCTTCCGTTTCTTTTTTCCATTTCAGTTGAAAGATCAAGGCTGTGCGCCGAACCCATAAAAATTCATCATCGATCCATCGATCCATTTCAGAAAGAAGATCGCGCTGATGCAGAACAAGCTTTCCAAGCACGTTAGCTGCTAGGGAGTCCACCGTGTCCCACCAAGCGTTGGTTCGAATGAGTTCTTCAAGAAAACAAAGATCGGAAGGCTCGAGTTTTTTCCAATGCTTGACCAGTAGGTCCAAAGCGGCATAATGCAGCTCTCGCTGAGGCTTGTTCCAAAGAGATCGGACCGCTTCAATCAGCTCGGGACGCGTAATGTGACTGTATTGGTTGAACAGCTCTTTCTGAAGTTCGGCTCGCTTTGGCTTAGGCAGGCCAAAAAAGGGAAATTGGTCCAAGAGATAAGCGGATTGCTTCTGCGCAGAGGCAGGATCTGCCTGTTTTGAAAAAAGGCCCTCTAACTGCTCTGTCCATTTTGCCAAATCCATTGCAATCCTTGTTCAATCCGGTTTTCATAATATCGAAACGTAGAGATCGACTTCGGCATCGCGCACAACTTTGCTGCGCTGGTCGTAGACCTCGAAGTCCGCGCGAAAAGCGCGCGTATGGGGAAAATCGTGGGACCAGACATATTCCCATGCGGTTGGAATAGCATAAGGGATGGGGCCTTTTGCCGTCATCACTGCATACTTGCTTGTGGGAACTGTGACCGATACCAGTCCTGGAGGCAGCGGCTGCTTGACTTCAGCTTCAACGCCTATCAACATCGAATAGTACCCTTGTTCGTCGTAATCGGAGTAGACCGCGTAGACAATTTCCGGACGAACGACAGAAGGGATCTTTTTGATGATGTTATCGTGGTAAAACTTCTGCCAAAAAGCAGGAATTTTGCTCATCGCATCTCCATTTTGGTTCGTTGTCCTCATATCGATGCCCACAATCGTAAAAGCCTTTTTATCTCTAATTGCCAACTCCATAGCACTTCCTTCCTATTTCTTCGCATCTTAGTCTCTTTAAAATAATAATAAAATTAAAAATTGCTTCACTGCAACAAAGACATTCAAACCTCTTACGACCAACTGCTTATGATTACACATAATCAACAAGGCCAATTACAACTCGAAAGCAAATTATCCAAACAAACATAACAATTAATTATTGATTTTTAAATAGAATTATGGTATAATATTTTTAACCAAATTATTAAATTAATAGGATATATAATGGCAGCTTCGTCAATACCTTATTCAGCAATATTCGATGAATCCCGCGCTCTTGATCTAACCGCTTCCCACACGCTTCCAAAGACGGAGGGGATCGACTACCTGGCTAAAAAAGCCGGCTTGTACATGCTCAAAGGCACTGCGGCGCTCTTTTACATCCCCCTGATGATCCCGATGGGAATTCCTAAAATGATCTCGTATTGTTACAACAAAGAGCTCAATGATGAAATCCGATTTGCTCGTATCGCCTCTTTTAAAGAGGGATTTTCTGTTCGTTTAGAAGGGCATGAGAATATTGAAGGCGAAAAGATTTTCAGTGAAAAGCCGTTTACAGAATGGTCTAAAGAGACCTTAAGAAGCATCTGTTACGGACAGTTGCTCCCCCCAAGGCCGCTTACGGAGGACCGGAGGGCATCTGAGCCGTTCAGGCGGGAAACTCAAGCCCAGGTCCATGCATTTGTCGAGCGTGTTTTTGCCATCCGGGAAGCAATTATCGCAGAAAAAGATCCCGATTCGATCCGTTCCATGATCCATGAGGCAATGTCCACGAGAGTCTATCAACAACTAAAAACCCGCATTCAAAATCCAGCGATTGAAATCTTGCAAGTCCTTGCCGTAAGGAACCTATGTACCGACGGAAGAGCAGCGCTGCAAAACTACGGCCGTAAAGTTTTAGGAGAGCTTGATAAAGAAGAGTTTTCATGGGGAGAGCTTGCAGCCTTTTTAGATCGACAAGCCGGCGATAGCCTGGCATTCCAAAGAAACAGTGTCGGATCGACGATCCTTTGGGGGCTTGCCCATCCATTTGAAGCGCTCCATTGCACCGAGTCCAGCTGGTTTCCATTAGAGTTCAATAGCCATCAAGGCAATCCAAATTTCTACGGCTATGATTTTCAGCTCAACATTGGCGGCGAACATAAGGAAATGCAATTCTATTATGGACCTGGGCCCACGGGAGACCTGCTCTATAACGATGGGGTTTTGATTTGGATGGACAAACAAGGCGTTGCAGTACACGAACTGCGTCAGAATTTTCAAAATATGCACCACTCTGCAGAGGCGATGCGCATTTTCGAAATGCTCCGCTACGAGCAGGCCCACCCGGATTCCTTACGGCTCCTATCGACAAGCTTTGACACGGAAGCGATGGAGATGCCAAAGAGTTTTATCCCAAGCCCGTTCACCCCTCAAGCTTTCATGCTCCTCTATGCAAAATATGTTATGTCTGAAGAAGGGATCAGCGACACATCCCAATCGATCGATGAGATCACCGATGATGCATCCAGGCACGTCGAAGGGGACCACCGAGAGGACAATGGCTACTATGTCGGCGGAAAGGTCATGACATCGCTTCATTTTAAAGATGCCATCAAAACTTCAGAAAAGATCTATGTCGATCTGCAGGCAAAGGCTGTTCAGGACCAAATCGCCCATGGCCATTCCCATTGGTCGAGCCTGATGGAATTAGGAGAAAAAGGAAAGCAGCGCTTAGGAAAGATGATGCAGCTGGGAACTCATGCCGTCGTCTCTGTCGGCGCAGTGGCCTCATCTCTTAAAGAAATCTGCAGCAAGCAAGAACTTGAACAAGTATTTGATGACAAGCTGCACCAAGACCTGGTCGCTAGCCGGGTCAGCGGCGCTTGCAAACAGGACATCGATCGCGCCGTCGTGGAAAATGTTTCTTTGCGATTGTTCTTCCGCCTTCTTAACGATGACACCCCGTTAACAAAAGAAGAGGTCTATTCCATCGTTGGAGCAGTGATTGGACGGGCTAGAATCGTCGAAGGCCGCTTGCTCCAATGGAAACGCTACGAAATCCTTAGCGATCTTTTGCATTTTGTCGATGACCAAGAGGGACAAACTATTGTTAGAAATCACCTGAAGACCTATGTGCAAGGGATCTTGACATCTACACCGCCCTCTACTCCTCTCCTTCCCCAAAATGAAGAAGATTTCCTCTTCTCTGATCAGGAACAGCCCCTTCCTGAATTCGAGATTGTTCATCAATCAGACGCGGATAAATTTCACGTGAGCGATGGACAGCCTTTGCCTGAATTCGAGCAGGATGATCGATCAGATGATGAGGAGTTCCTGCCTCAAATTAAGATTCTCGATCAAACAGATATTTCATAAAAGAATTTTATACTGACTCCATTTTGACACAGAGCTTTCCATAATGAGGAGGGCCCTAATTGTTTCGGCAGACCGAAACAACCTGAAGAATAGGGAATTTGGCGAGCCCGGTTCGCGTCCAAAGACTGCTTCACCTGCTCTTCACTCCGAAGGTCCATCTGACCTTCTCGTGTGTCCGCAGCCTCAAAATTTTTAAGCGAAAGCGGTGCGGAACAAGCGACCATTGCCAAATTGGAAAGGCGCGCGTGAGCATGAAAATTTTGATGATAAGCTGACGCTGCCAAATTTCCAATTCTTCAGGTTGTTTTGGTCTAACTTGAGAATAATGGCATGACCATGTAATTTCTATAGAGGAATTCACAATGGCCCCCCATGCCTGCTTTTATAGAAATAGACACTCTTTCCAAATCCTACATCCAAGACCAGCGGACGATCTACGCTCTGCAGCAGGTCTCTTTGCAGATCGAAAAAGGGGATATTTACGGAATTATCGGCCTCAGCGGAGCTGGAAAGTCCACTCTGATCCGTTGCCTGTCGAGCCTAGTTCCCCCTTCGTCGGGACGGATCCTGTTTTCCGGAGAGGATTTAGCTCAAATGGGCAAGGGGCAGCTGCGCGCATTTCGCCAAAAGATAGGGATGATCTTCCAGCATTTCAATCTCTTAAGCTCCCGGACTGTTGCCGAGAACGTTGAATATCCCCTGGAAATTGCCAAAATCCCTCAGCAAGAAAGGGCTGCGCGGATCGAGACTTTGCTCAAGCTCGTTGGACTTTCTGAAAAAAAGGATGCCTACCCTTCCCAGTTAAGCGGCGGGGAAAAACAAAGGGTGGGGATCGCTAGAGCCCTGGCCAATCAACCCGACGTGCTGCTCTGCGACGAGGCCACCTCTTCCCTCGACCCGAAAACAACGAGGGAGATTTTATCCCTTCTCAAGACGATCCACCAGAAACTAGGCATTACGATCGTCCTGATCACCCACGAAATGGATGTGATCAAATCGATCTGCAATAAAGTCGCCGTGATAGAAAAGGGAAGGATCGTCGAAAAAGGACCTGTGGCCGATCTCTTTGCCGACCCCCAGCATCCGACAACCCAGCATTTCTTGCAGATCGGCGCCCATGATATCCCCGATGAATTTTTCAAAGAGGTCTCCGACAAAAGAAAGCTTTTGCGCCTGAGGTTTAAAGGCAAGGCTGCAGCCGAGCCGATCATTTCCGAGCTTGTGCGAAAGTTCGACGTCGATGCCAACATATTGATGGGGTGGCTTGATCGGCTCCAAACCCTAACGATTGGAACCCTCATCATCGAATTGACAGGAAAGGCAGAAAATGTTCACAGTGCATTACAGTACCTTACCCAACAATCCGTCCACTACGAGGTGATCGAGAATGGACTCTGACAACCTGCAGCTCGCTCTGCAACTCTTGCCGCTTCAGCTTTGGAACACCATTTACATGGTCGTTGTATCGACATTTTTCGCCGTGCTGATCGGACTGCCCACCGGAGTCATCTTGACGATCACTTCCAAAGGGCACATCAAAGAGCATGCCAAAGTCTACTCCTTTTTAGAAGCGATCGTTAACATTGGGCGCTCCTTCCCTTTCGCCATTCTGATGGTCGCCCTGATCCCTTTCACCCGATGGGTGGTCGGCACAAGCCTTGGCACAACGGCAGCGATCGTTCCCCTTACCTTGGCCGCAGCGCCCTTCGTCGCCCGCCTTGTCGAAACAAGCCTTAAAGAAGTCGATCGCCATATCCTCGAAGCTGTCGTCGTCATGGGGTCGAACTCATGGCAGATCATCTCCAAGGTCCTGATTCCAGAAGCCCTTCCATCGATCATTTCCGGGATAACGCTGACGGTTATCAGCTTGGTCGGTTACAGCGCAATGGCTGGACTTGTCGGTGGAGGAGGCCTTGGGCAAGTTGCCATTCAATACGGCTATAACCGCTTTAACACCTTTATCATGACAGTAACGGTCATTCTGCTTATCCTTCTTGTCCAAGCAGTGCAATGGCTAGGAGGCTATGCCTCTCAACGCATTCTTAAAAAACGGGGGAAAATTTCTCATGATTAACAAGCTTCTTGCCGCAGCAGCTGCATTATTGTTATTGCCTTGCTGCTCCTCAACTCCAAAAAACGGCTTGAAAGTCGCAGCGACCGCTGTCCCTCATGCCCAAATGCTGGATTACATTAAACCCGATCTGAAAGCGCAAGGGATCGATCTGATTGTGATTGTAACGGATGACTACAACATGCCCAATCGCGCACTGGCCAATAAAGAGATCGATGCCAACTTTTTTCAGCATATCCCATTCCTCGACGAACAGATCGCCCAGTTCAATTATCCAATTGAGAGCATTGCAAAAATAGAGCTCGAACCGATGGGCATCTACTCTAAGACGCTAAAATCCCTTGCCGATCTCAAAGATGGCGCTACCATTGGAATACCCAACGACCCTACCAATGAAGGAAGGGCTCTGCTTTTGCTTCAAGCGCAGGGAATTATTCAGCTCAGCACCGGCATCGGTCTTCAAGCAACGCCGATTAACATCAACGAGAATCCTAAAAACATCAAATTTATCGAAGTGGATGCCGCCATGCTCCCCCGCTCTCTTCAAGATGTCGATGCGGCGGTAATCAACACCAACTATGCGCTTCAGGCGGGAATGTCTCCGGAAAAAGATGCGCTGGCCTTGGAATCCAAAGACTCGCCGTATGTCAACGTGCTCGTTGTAAGAATTGGGGATGAAAACCGGCCTGATATCGTTGCGCTAAAAGCCGCAATGACTTCAGAAAAAATGAAGGAATTTATCATCAACACCTACAAAGGCGCGGTGATTCCTGCCTTTTAATGTAGATGGGGAAGAGGTTTTCTTCTTCCCCCTTCTCAGATGAACGATCAACCTGCGTTGTTCACGAAATAGTGGAGCACTGCCAAGCGGTCCTGCTTTGAGCAACGCTGCCATCTATCAAGGGCGCTATCTGCCAAAAATGAAACACAACCAAAATCAGGATGGATCCCCAAAGGACAACCCTTAAGTTCCCAGGTTATCGCAAACAGTTTTTGCCGGTCTGCTTCTTCCAAAGAAGCGATGAGGCCTGTAAATAAATCTTCATCCTCAGCTTGGACAGCTTCGATCAAAGGCTGCGCCGCTTCCTTTTTCCGTAAGTATTCAGCAGAAGGGATGGGAAGATCGTGCGGCGTTGCAAATAAAGTCAGGTGTCCTTCGATGATCTGATCAAATGCCGCAATTTGTTTTGCGCACAGCTCGCGCAGCGCTTGAGCTTTCTGATCGACCGAAGCATGATAGTGAGCCGGCAATTCTGCAGAGGCTTCGAACGAAACTTTTCCGAAATCGCCATGCACTCCCATTGGCTGTCCCATTAACTGCCAAATCCGGAAATGGACCCATTTCTTTTCCCCTTCATCAAGTGCTTCAAAAAGGGCCAAAGCGACATCCGGCTGCCCAGCTTCAAAAGCCCTAGCAATGACATCGAAACGAGCAAAGGTCGCATCAATCGCATCAGATCTTCTTGCTTTGAGATGTTCCAAATGCTCTTGCACCGTTTGGGATCGTTGATCAACAGATGCGGAGGAAAGCAGATTGGTCATCGGATGGTCTTGAATATTGGCGATCAATTGGTGAACCATGATGGTCCTGTCATCTTTTAACATTGCATGCCAAAAAGCAGAGATTGGCATTTCGGGACTGATTCCAAAATGGGCATTGTTCGGAGACATTGCAGTGCCGCCATCTTTTGGGTGGACATAGACTTCCAAAGGCTTCAATGAATGGAAAGAGATCCCATCTCCTGTTTTTACTTCTCTTACGCCGACCGGCTCAAAAATTCCTGTCTCAAGAAACAGTTTTAAATCTTGGCCATATTGAGCTTGGGGAAATACCCAAGGATGGGCTACCCAATTATAGCGCAATTCTTTAGCGTGGTGCATTGCATCAGCTGCGAGCATCCCATATCCAATGGAATAATTCGAGATGAGGTCAAGCTTTTCCAGACTACGTCCGGCTAGGATCATCTGAAGGCTTTCAGGAAGGTTTTGAGCTTGAGCTCTATGCAGCCTCATCGAAGCGCTTTGCTGAGAAGGAGTATATTCTTCAGGTCCATAGAAACCGACCCACGGCAATCGATTCATATGAAAATAAGGAGCAAACCGCAGAGCAACCAACCCATCATGAGCAAGATTCGCCGATCCCCATTGCATGGTCCGACTTAAAATACCCTTCATGAGCAAATCGGGACCTGCCGTCTGAACAAGCTCTCTTAAAGGAAGGGCTGCTGCAGCTAATTGATCCTCAATTTGCTTCTGTTCCACTGGGCTTCCAATTAGGTTCTTAAGTTCTTCCCGGACGAACGTATCGATCTTTTGAAGTAGGCCTTGGGCCTTTGGAATCATCTCGAACCGAGGATTTGTGGAAAGGTCCGCTTTCACAGCACCATATAAGTGCGCCGCTTCAGCGACCAATAGTTGACTTCTTTCTTGAACAGTACGAGCAGCCATAAATTCTCACCTCAATTAATTAAATTATAAATAATTATAGCACAAAATAAACTAAACCGAAATAGTTAAAATTAAATGTTTACATACAAAATAATTTAAACAACCCGGTTTTTAACCGGGTTGTTTCGATTTAGATCAAATTAGGGATAAAATCGATCATTCCTGAGAAGCCGAAGGCTAGGAATACCGGCAGCTTGACCATCCTGTAACCATAGAGGGCATGAAAGAGGTTCAATACCGTCAGCAAGATCAGTCCTGGATAGACAACCTGCAAGATCGGCCCTAAAAATGCGGCAATCCCGCTAAAGCCCAAGTTCGCAAACACAGTCGTTACAGCAAGGGTTGCGACAAGCGCCCAGGCAGGACTGATCTTTTCTTTGCAAATATCCTTGCGCAAGTAATCGGCAAAGATCGAAGCAAGGGTCATTGCTGTCGTCAAGCATGCAGTCATAACAGCAATCGCTGCTATGCATCCGCCTGCAGGCCCCAATAACTTGACAGCAATCACATTCAAAAGCTGTTCAGGAGGGCAAGCATTGCCTGCTGCAGGAGCATGGCGAGCTGCTATCAAACAGAGTCCGACATAGGTCGCCAGCAAAAGTGATGCTGCGATCAAACTGGACAATCCCATCTTTTTTAAGATCGATTTTTGACCCGCTTCCGGATTGTCATGGGCTGTCTCCTTCTGAAAATGGGGAAGGATGACGGTGGCAAACAGAAACGCGGCGATCAAGTCCATCGTATTGTACCCGCCTAGCAATCCCTCAAAAAAACTTGTCATGGGCAAAGCATCGACAGCAGGCGCTGACGATCCATCCAATAGGCCGAAGAACATTAGAGCGGCCAAGGCAACAAGCAGCACCGGCGTCAAGATCGCCCCTAAAAAGTTAATCAGCCACTCCCGCTTAAAACTGAAAGCGAATAAGACGACACCGCTTAAAACGCTAAATGAGAGCAAGGACATATCGAAAAGGTAAGGGCTTGCCATCGCATGCATCAGGGTGACCAGCCGAGGAATAACGCCGAAAGGCCCTAAAATCAACTGAAGCATCAACAGAAGCATCAAGCCCGGGACTTTTCCGATCCGGCCGAAAAAACGGGAATAGTCCCCCTGGAAGAGGACCATCGCGGCCAATCCTAAAAAGGGAACCACAACAGCTGTCACCGCAAGCCCTGAAATGGCATACCAGGCGTTACACCCCACCGATTGCCCGATCAACAGAGGGAAAATCAAATTTCCCGCTCCGAAAAACATGGAGAAAAGGGCAAGCCCGGTTGTCAGAAGGCTGGTTTGCTTAAGGTTTGTTACCGGCAAAGTTTGCTGTTGTATAGTCATAACGATCCTATTACGGTTGGCACTCCTGCCCGTTCTAGGCTTTTGATCTCAGATCAGTTTGGAAATTCAAGAAAAAAGGCTTGGCGGGCTAGAAGTGCTGGTTTGTTTACATGCTTGCGCATGCGACCACCACCACTCGCCCCGAAAGGGCCAGTGCTGAACCGAAGCCGGAAAAAGCTGATTCATAGTGATGGTTCATATAGCACCCCGCCAAAATGGCTGGTTTATGCGCCCATTCTACAAAAAGATAGGATTTCCAAACAACAAAATCCCTGAGACTCCTTTTGAAAATGAATTGCTATTAATTTTTCTAAGTAAATCAATATCCATAAAAAAAAATATACGGCGTAGAATTCCATTGATCGTCAATTTCCCCGACTCTATATAGGAGAAAAGCCAGGATTGTCATAGTAGTCCGAGGAATGGCAAGGTTTACCTTATTTTGAAATCCCTGCCGCTTTAAGTGTTGGGTTTTCTTCAAGAGGACCGATGAAATACATTGTTCCCTTTCTTTTCATGTTCTCAGGATGCATGGTCGGCCCAAAATATCAAAAGCCCGATATTTCCATGCCTGCTGAATTCGAAGAGAATGCAAGGAACATCGATGCAGATGAAGATTTGAGCCAGTGGTGGGAACAGTTCAACGATCCTGTATTAGATGAACTGATCGCTGAAGCCCTGATAGCGAACTACGATCTGCGGATCGCCCTTGAAAAAATCGAACAGACTCGCGCCCAGTACCGGATCGAGAGGTCCCATTTGTGGCCTGAAATCGACTTAAACGCAACCGCTACCCGGACGCGGATCAGTCAGAACCTTTTTCCCGTCCCTTCCACAGGAAACGCCGCAGCTTCACAAGCGACGGGAGGATCAAGTTTTCTTCCCGGATTTCTCAATATTTTTCAAGTAGGTTTCGATGCGATTTGGGAACTGGACTTTTTCGGAAAGTTTCGGCATGCGAAAAAGGCCGCCCACTACATCTTTGAAGCGACAAAAGAAGATTGTCAGAGCGTTTTAATTTCGATGCTGAGCGAGGTTGCCGTTAATTATATGGGCATTCGTGCCTTGCAGGCAAAGATCGAATTGGCAAAAGAAAAGGTCCAAACGGATGAAGAAGAGCTTGCCATTGCAGATTCTCTGTTTGAGATCGGCATCGATAACGAGATGCAGATCACGACGTTAATTTCCAAGCTCGAAACAGATCGCGCAGCCCTTCCCGTCCTTGAAACTTCATTGAAACAAACTGTCTATGCTCTTGCCTATCTTCTAGGCCGTCAGCCGGAAGGCCTCATGGAAATGTTTGAAACGGTCCGCCCCATTCCGACCGGCAGCGGAAAAGTTCCTGTGGGACTGCCCTCCGACCTACTGCGCCGGAGGCCCGATGTCAGGAGCGCAGAAAGACAGCTTGCATCGGCAACGGAACAAGTCGGGGAAGCCATCGCAGATTATTTCCCCCATTTTTCCCTGACCGGAATCAGCTTTGGCGCAGGGAATCGCGGCGGCTCTTCCATTGGCTATGAAAGCAACAAGCTCAATAAACTATTTAAATCTGCCAGCCGCATGTTCAGCTTTGGAATGGGGATGAATTGGGACTTGATCGACTTTGGACGGGTAAGGGGAAAGGTCGATGTTCAAAATTCCATTCAAAGGCAGGCGCTGATGACATATGAGCAAACAGTGATCTCCTCGCTCAAAGACGTCGAAAGCGCCCTCGTTGCCTATTTTGAAGAGGAAAACCGACGGGAATCCCTTATGCAAAAAGTGGAAGCGGACCGCCGCACCTTTGAGATCATGGTCAATCTTTTCAATGTTGGGCTTGCTAATGAAATCCAAGTCCTCGAATCGCAAAGGGCTCTCATCGATTCAGAAAGCGCCTTTGTAGAGAGCGAACAGTCTCTTGCGGGAGACCTGATCGCCATCTACAAAGCAATCGGCGGAAATTGGAATTAAAGCCTATTAACGAAGCTTGCGGAAAAAAAATCCTGCGGTCGCAAGGGTGAATACGGCGATCAGGGCCATGGGCCATGTATTGCTAAGAACGATATCCGCAGGGATCGCCTTCAGGAATATCCCTTTTGTATTGACCAGCATGTAGCGCAAGGGAATCAGATAGGTAACGGACTGCAGCCAGGATGGCATGTTTTCAATCGGAGTTGCAAAGCCTGACAATAAAATGGCCGGAAGCATGAAGACAAAGGTCCCCAGCATCGCTTGCTGTTGGGTAGAGCAAAGTGATGAGATGAACAGTCCGACTCCGCTAATGGCGCAAACGAAAACAAACTGGGAGAGAAAAAACAGCAAAAGAGATCCTGCGAAGGGAACTTGATAAACAAAAGTGCCGACTACCATCAAGAAGGTTCCTTCCAGCATTCCTACTAGGATTCCAGGGATTGTTTTGCCCACGAGGATTTCTCGAGTCGATAAAGGGGAAACAAGAAGCTGGTCGAACGTTCCAAGCTCCCTTTCCCGGGCAATTGACTGAGTTGTAACGACTAGGCAGGCAAGCATAGTCAATGTGCAGACAAGCGACGGGATGTTAAACCAGGAATAAAGGGCGTTTGGATTGAACCAGAACCTGGGAAACAGCTGAACATTCTGCTGAGGTATCCCCGCCTGAGCGGAGAAATCAGCATTGAACTGTTGGATGATGGTCGTTGTGTATCCCGACAAAATCTGGGCCGTGTTGGATTTCCTCCCATCTAAAATAAGCTGGACTTCTGCAGGGAGATTTTGATTGAGCCTGCGCGAAAAGTCCTCTCCTATCGAAACGACCATCACTCCTTTTTGGTTGTCGATAAAGGGCCCAATTTCCTCAACCGCCTCAAGGTAGACGATTTGACTGAAAAAAGGGGTTCCGTGGAAGCGCTGCACAAGATCGAACGCTTGGACGCCGCTGTCCCGGTTCAAGATGCCGATCGGCACGTCTTTAACATCCAAGGTCGCCGCTGAAGCAAAGATCAACAATTGAATGATGGGAGGAACTAAGATCGCCATTCGGCTTTTAGGATCGCGCAAAACAGCCAACAGTTCTTTCCAAATGAGAGGCAGTATCCTTTTTAACATGGGTCACTCCAACCGTTTTACTGTTTTGCGTCTTGTGAGGAGAATAAAAAGGAGCCCGATCAATAACATCGCTAACAGGTTACCTAAAATTAAAGACCAGACATTTCCGACGAGAAAAAGCGTTTGCAGGGATTGGACAAAATATCGGGCAGAGATAAAATAGGTCAAAAATTGGATCCATGCAGGCATGCTGAAGATTTCGAACAGAAATCCGGAAAGGATGAAAGCCGGAAGAAAACCTGTAACAACAGCAAGTTGATAAGCCAACGCCTGGCTTCGGCTGATCGTTGAGATCAAAAGGCCGAGGCCAAGAGCGCTGAGCAAAAATGCGCAGGAAACAAGAAGAAGGGCCCAAAGCGAGCCTTCAAAAGGCAGGCCGAAAATAAAGACTGAAACGGCTACGCAGATCCCCATGGAGATCAGTCCAAGCGCAAAGTAGGGGATCATCTTTCCTATAATCACCTCGTTAATTCCGACCGGCGTGGAAATGAGGGCTTCCATCGTTCCCCTCTCCCACTCCCGGGAAATGACAAGCGCCGTCAAAAGGGTGCCGATCAATGTCATGATGATCGCTAATGCTCCCGACAAGAGAAAATAACGGCTCTCCAACTGTTCGTTATACCACACCCTGGGCTGGATATTGATGAGGGGAAGCCCCTTCAAATCATCGCTGATCTTTTGTTGCTGCAGCCAATTGGAAACAGTGGATTGGACATAGTATTGAAAGAAGTTGGCAGTGTTGGTCTCGCTTCCGTCCGCAATCGCTTGGACTGGAGCGATCTTATTTTTGTCATTGCGAAAATCTGTAAAATAGGAAGGGATGACGACAAAGCCGCGAACTCTCCCTTTTTCGATATCGTGAAATAGCTCGCGTCGATCGCGCACAATTTTAACATCGAAGTAACGGGAATCGGTAAACGACTTGGCAAGGCTTTGCGCATCGGGAGCTGTATCCTCCATGACAAGACCGACCCGCAGATGGTCCAAATCGAGAGAAACTCCGTATCCGAACAAAAAAAGAAGCAATAGGGGCAGGATGACGCTGATCAGGATCGTGCTCGGATCGCGAACAATTTGAAAGGATTCTTTGACGATCAAAGCCTTCAATCGGCGGAGCGCCCCGTTTTTTTTTGAGGCTGTCACTTCATTTTGGATGTTTGGCATCATATTCTTCAATCAGCTGTACAAATGCATCTTCTAAAGTGGGGTTGGGGTTTTGAGCCGTTTTTGCCGTTTCTTTTAGCGCATCGGGAGTTTCCATATGGATCATTTTTCCCCGATAAATAAGCGCGATCCGATCGCAATACTCCGCTTCGTCCATAAAGTGGGTTGTGACCATCACGGTAACCCCCTTTTCAACAAGCCCATTGATATGGTTCCAAAACTCCCTTCGGGTAATAGGGTCAACGCCGGAAGTTGGCTCGTCAAGAAAGATCAGGATCGGTTCATGCATGTTCGCGCAAGCAAGAGAGAGGCGCTGCTTATACCCCAATGGAAGAGATTCAGAATTGGTAGGCAAAAAGTCCCGAAGGGCAAAAATATCGACCATTTTGCGCATCGACTCTTCTTTGTTCTTGCCTGTCAGATTGTAGACCCCTGCAAAAAAGGAAAGGTTCTGCTGCACATTCAACATGCCGTAGAGTGAAAACTTCTGGGCCATATAGCCAATGCGCGCTCTGGCCTTGCCGGGCGCCACGGCAAGATCAACGCCATTGACGAGGGCCTTTCCCGTCGTCGGCTGGAGAAGTCCGCAGAGCATTTTGAACGTTGTCGACTTTCCTGCGCCATTGGGCCCGAGCAGGCCGAAGATCTCCCCTTTCTTGATTTGAAACGAGATCTCGTCGGTAGCTGTGAACGTTCCAAATTTCTTTGTCAACTTCTCCGCTGCGACCGGAACCTCGATCGATTCGTCGACCATGGGCCGTTTATCGGCAAGCTCTGAATATCCTCCCGGCCCTCCTCCCAGAATATCGATAAAGGCATCTTCGAACCTGGGAGCTTGTTCCTTGACCTCGAAATGACCTTCACCAATAGAAAAGGAAGGGATCCCCTTCTCTTTCGTCACAATCCGCAGATCGCTTCCCTGAATTACTCCATCGATCACATTTTTATCATTGAGAAGCTGGAAAAGAAGCTTGCGGCGGCTTCCTTGAATGTTGCCGATCCTGAACACGCGGCCTTGGACCCTGTCTGTCATTTTGTCTGGAGGTCCCTGATAAAGCAACTTCCCTTCATTGAGCAAAAGGACGGTATGGCACCGCTCAACTTCATTTAAATACGCTGTGCTCCATAATACCGAGATCCCATCGTCCAAAAGAGAAGAGACCATTTTCCAAAGCTCGCGGCGAGAGATCGGGTCCACGCCGACGCTTGGCTCATCCAGCAAGAGCAGGACCGGCTTTTTAATCAGCGCGCAGGCAAGGCCTAGCTTCTGCTTCATCCCTCCGGACAAATCGCCGGCCAAACGCTTGGTGAAGGGAGCAAGGTCTGTGAACTTCAACAATTTTTCGAAGGTCTCTTCCCTCTCTTTTCCAACCACACCGCGCAAGTCAGCATAGAGATTGAGGTTTTGTCCCACTGTTAAATCTTCGTAGAGGCCGAACTTCTGCGGCATATATCCCGTCATGTAGTGGATAGGATCGGCATTCTTGATCGTGTCGCATCCTGCCACGGTAACAGTTCCTCTGGAGGGAAGAAGAAGTCCTGCAATCAGGCGGATCAGCGTCGTTTTGCCAGCCCCGTCCGGTCCCGCCAAGCCGATGATTTCTCCTTTTGGGATAACGGCATCGATTTGATCCACTGCCGGAGCTTGGCCCGGAGCGAACACTTTGGATAGGTTTTGAATGACAACGAGAGGCTCACCCACTTTATTCCTCGTTTAGTCGACCAAGAGCGGTTTTTCCTTCCGGAAAAGATATACCGAAGCAACTCATCGATTCAGCTTTTGTCAACAGTTTCTTCTTTTTTAGGACCGGCTGGCGAGCGTCGCAGTTTGACGGTAACCGGCATTCCTTGCTTTAAGAAATGGTCCGGGTTGTCAGCATAAATTCTCAAACGGTATACGAGGTCCGTGCGGAGCTTGGCTGTCTCAACAGTTTTAGGCGTAAATTCCGCCATCGGAGAAATGAACCCGATTTTACCGGTATACTTCTTCCCGCTGTCAGTATAAATCTCAGCGTTCATTCCATAGAAGATCAACCCCAATTGAGGCTCGTCCACATAGGCGCGGATCCATACTGGGGAACATACCGAAAGGACATAGACAGGGTCGACGGGATTGACGACTGTTCCAGGCTCGCGGACGCGGGAAAGGATGATCCCGTCGGTTGGAGCATACACTTCCGTATATTCCATGTTGTCGATCGCAATTTTCAAGGAAGCTTCCGCAGCATAGAAATTAGAAAGAAGTTCATTTCGAGATGCGAAGGCGTTGTCGAAATCTTCCATGGAAACGCCTCCGAAGGCGATCGCTGCCTCCCTTCGGTCCAAGAGAATGTTCGCATTTTCTAAATTGGTGCGGATCGAATCAAGGCGGGCCCTAGCCTCTGCAATCTGACTGTCGTAAGGCGATTTGTCCAGGACCGCCATCAGAGAGCCCTTAGGGACAAAATCGCCTTCTTCATAGTGCAATTCTGCAACCCTTCCGGATACCCTGAAACCGATATCGACTTGCCTGACATCGACATTGCCATAGAGGACAATTTCATCCCGATTTTCTTTTTCCCGAAAAAAGTATACCAACTGAATGCCAATTGCAATCAGTACGGCCAGGGAGGAAATGATGACGATGATTCTTTTCATTGACTTCTCGATAATTCAAGAATTGAAAAGAATCAATAGAGAAATGCGCTTCAGGCTGATTTGTTAGAGTCTGTCTGCGGATTTGGTTTTTTTGATTTTTGATGAATTTTCTCGTAGGTTTGGATTCAATTCCGAAGGACATAGTTAAATTAACTAGGCTAAGGAATTGAATCCAAAGCTACGAAAAAAGGCGCGAAAAGCAATTAACAAAATCCGCAGACGGACTCATATATTTCGATCTTCACATTTGAACGATTGTTTCGCAGTAGAGGTTTTTGCTGCATTGGAGTTTTGCAATCGATGATCAAATTCTTGACCAAAGATTTTTTAAACGCTACTATCCCCTCCTTTTTAGGAGTCCTTATGCGCTTTTTACTGATCGGATTTTCTTTCCTTGTTCCCTTTTTAGATCTTGCTGCCATCGACTTTGATGAAGCTGCCCAAGAAATCGTTGACGTAGGCGTTTTCTTGAGCGACCGGGACCTGTGCCCGGCAACCTCGGGAAATTGCTCAAGACGGATCGATGACCGTTACATCGCTGTGACTGTTACAGGAAAACATAAAGGCGAGCTGACGACAGACGATGTCATCGTCGTGGATTTGAATGGAAATCCGGCGCGCAGCGCAAAGCGGCCCAGCGCAGAAACCCTCCTGCATTCTGCAGTATACATCGCATTCCCTGAAGCGCACGCTGTTGTCCACACCCACTCCTTGAACGGAACTGTGTTGACCCGCCTGGTCAATCCTGACAAGACATTGGTGACAGACGGCTATGAGATCCACAAGGCCCTTCCCGGAATTAAAACACATAACAGCCAAGTGAAGATCCCGATCTTTGAGAACAACCAAAATATCGCAGCGCTGTCGACGGAAGTGGTTGCTTATTTGAAAGAGCATCCCGAAGTCAGCGGTTTTCTTATCCGGGGACACGGTTTCTACACATGGGGTAAAGATATGAACGAAGTGAAGGTCCGCGTAGAGGCCTATGAATATCTGTTTGAAAGCGAATTGAAATTCCGCATGGCAACACGAGGTAGATAAAATGCGATTGATCACGGAGGTAATTACAAAACTGCTTTGCTCGAAAAAATTGATGATTTTGAGGTCTTTTGTAAGTGGCAGCAATGCTACCACGGTCCATTCGACGAAGCCAACCCCTTGTGGGTTGGGTGAGGAGAAGGGATGCAAATGGCCTCAAAAGGGCGGTTTTATCGGGCAAATGAATTTTGCAATTACTTCCCTATTTCTCTTACTGTTTTGCACGAGTTTGCAAGCCGCTCCAATGGAAATCGACAGCGTCGCGGTCCGCTACGACCGAGGAAATTTGAGCATCCTCGATCAACAAAAGCTTCCTGCCGAAGAAGAATGGATCGATGTCGAGACCACAGAACAGATGGTCGAGATCATCCGCTCCCTGAAAGTCCGCGGAGCCCCTCTGATCGGCGTGTCCGCTGCTTTATCCCTTTCGCAGCTGGCAGAACGGGGCGAGTCGCGCGAAGCTATTCAACAAGCAGCCGTTCAGCTAAAAAATGCCCGTCCGACTGCAGTTAATTTAGCAGCGTGCATCGAATGGATCTTGGCAGCCATGGAACAACAGTCAGACTTTAGACAAGCCGTGATCGAAACAGCGGCGGAAATTTTTCATGAAGATGTGGACCTGTGCGAAAGAATGGGAAAAGCCGGCGCCGATCTGATCGAGCCGGGCGAGAGGATTTTGACGATCTGCAACACAGGAAGTTTGGCGACAGCCGGTTTAGGAACAGCTCTTGGCGTGATCAAAACAGCCCATCTGCTAGGGAAAAATATCCACGTCTACGCTTGTGAGACACGGCCGCTTCTTCAAGGCGGCAGGCTTACAGCTTGGGAACTTGAGCAAAGCGGCATCCCCTATACCCTGATCTGCGACAGCATGGCGGCAACGCTCATGCGAGAAGGAAAGATCGACCGGGTCCTTGTCGGCGCAGACCGAATTGCGGCAAATGGCGATTTTGCCAATAAGATCGGCACCTATTCCCTTGCCGTCCTAGCGCACCACCACAAGATCCCCTTTCATGTCGTCGCTCCCTACACGACCATCGATCCAGCTTGTCCAAGCGGAGATTTCATCGTGATCGAACAGCGCAAACCCGACGAAGTGCGCGGCGCGGCCGGCAGTTTTGGCAAAGTGATCTGGAGCCCTGCGAACGCTCCCGTCTACAATCCAGCGTTTGACGTCACTCCGGCAGAACTTGTCTCCAGTTTTATATTGGATGCAGGAAGCTTGGACCACGCATCTTTCCTTTCGCTCACTCAGCAATAGGCTCAACATATGTGGAAATACGCTCTTTTTCTTTGGACGCTGGCCGCATACGCCTCAGAGCCTGTCGATGTGATCTTAACCGATATCGAAGGGACGACCACATCGATCTCGTTCGTCCACGACGTGCTTTTCCCTTATGCGAAGAAGCATGTTAAGGACTACCTTTATTCCCATTCCGATGAACCGGCTGTCGCTCAAATTGTCGAAGAAGTGCTCCAATCCTCCGATGCCGACCTGGAGCGCGCATCGCAAATCCTGCTCGCATGGATGGAGCAGGACAAAAAAATCACTCCTCTGAAATCCCTGCAAGGAATGATGTGGAAAGAGGGCTATGAGATAGGCGCTTTTCAATCCCATATCTATGATGACGCCTTTGAGGCATTGGCCCAATGGAAAGAGCAAGGTCTTACCCTTTACGTCTATTCTTCAGGTTCCGTCCAAGCTCAAAAGCTCTTATTTGCCCACACGGCCTTTGGGGACATCACTCCGCTGTTCTCCGGGTATTTCGATACCCGTATCGGAGGAAAAAAAGAGAGCCCTTCTTATTGCCGCATTGCAACAGAATTGAACATTGCGCCGGAAAGGATCCTCTTCCTTTCCGACTCGATTGAAGAACTGGATGCAGCAAGGAAAGCCGGCATGCAGACCGTTCTCATCGCTAGAGACGGGATGGAAGCTCCCGACAACTGCCCGCACTATTGCGCTTCTAGTTTTTCTCAAGTAGACGTTGAGCTATTGGATCGTCGGTAAAGTAGGCGATCCACCCATCGGTTCTTGTGAAGAAACGGACCGCTGTAAAAAATGGGTCCGCTCCCATGTCAAACCAATGGGGGTAGTTCTCCGGAACGCTGATCAGGTCTCCCTTTTCGCAGAGAACGGAGTAGACCATCCCACCCACGTGCAAGAAAAAAGTTCCGGAACCTTCTACAAAAAACCTCACTTCGGGCTCGTTGTGCGTGTGTTCATTTAAGAATTTTTGGCGGAGCTCAACTTTTTTCGGATGATCGGGAAACATACGGAGAATATCGACCGTCTGAAAACCATTCTCCATTTTCAAACGCTCAATATCGATGCGGTAAGCCTCTTGGATCTCCTCTTCAGTCGAAGATGCGGTCAAAGGCTGGAGGGCTTCCCATTGCTCAAACCGAACGCCAACCTCATTCAACAGCCGGGCCATTTCTCTTTGATCCTCGGTCTGCATGAGCAAGTTCAATTCCTTATCGTCATAGATCTCCAATTGGGAAGCTACGGCCAAACAGCTTAGAGAGCAGAACAAACACAATAATTTTTTCATGAAACCTCGTTTGCAAAGTGATATCCGATGATGGTGAACCCATGATTCAAATATAACCGGTGCGCATCATGGCGCTGAGGGCCGCTGTCCAAATGAACTTGATCGCACTGCATTGCTTTCGCTTGTTCGAGCACCCATTTTAACAGCACGCTTGCCAGCCCATTTTTCCGCATGGCCGAATCGGTGACGAGGTCATCGATGTAGAGGACCTTGCCCCATGCTAAAAACTCCAAAATCCTAAATCCCGCGCAAGCTCTGACTACTCCATCCACTTCAAGATAGGCGAGATGATAGCCTTGCGCAAGCTGACGCTGCACCTGTCCAACAAACAGTTTTTCTTCCAGATGGGGACGAAGCTGCCTCATGACATTGTAGCAGGATTGGATTTGTTCAACGGATCGGGCCTGTTGGACGGTATGCTCTTGGATCATTTGATTCCTACTTCTCAACTTCAGATTCTAATTTCAACTGTACGATTTTTCCGTACAACTGAAAAAAGCCCTCATTTTTAATAAGTTGGATCTTTAAATCCAGGTCTGGATTTATATCCACACATGCAAGAACAGATCGGCGACAAAATGAGCGGCCATTGCGGTCCACAATCCTCTTGCCCAATAGAGCCAACCGAAACAAATCCCTGCAATGCCATTTAAGAGCAGCACTCGAGACACCACTTGCACAGAAGGCTCTGCGAGCTTAAACGCTGCCGGCAAATGTCCAAGCCCAAAGATGAGCGCCGCGGCAATATTGGCCGCCCATAAAAAAATTAGCCGGTTGCCAGATCTCAACTTAAAGAACTTCTGCAGCAGAAAGAAAACAAAGGTCAATAGAAACAGCCTGAGCATCACTTCTTCATTGACCGCTCCATAAATTGAGGCCAATAGGCCTGCCCAAAATGGAGGCTGGATCTCAGATAGCGCTGGGCTTGGAAAAAGTGTAGCGCTGAGCAAGCGGATGCTTAAGCCGACGACCGCTCCCGCAACCACGCCGGGAACGATGATCCGCTTTAACAGCGGATCGAAATGAAACGGGGTTAAATCGGTTTTGGGGACAAGCAAGTAGCTCAGCCAACAGACCAGGCCATAAATCAGCGCCGCTTGCCCTGTCGTCATCAAAAATAGAGTAAAGCTTGGAACAGAAGGAGGGACCAACCCTAAATGGTACAAATAAGGGAGCAAGGACCATGAGCCGGCGATGCAAAGCAGCCAGAGAATGATGTAAGGCTTCTTCTTGCTCATCCTGTCCTATTCCTCAATGGCGACAAACACATCCATTTTCTTTAAAGGGTCCGCGGCAAAATCCTTGCCGTACACTTCAAAATCGCCCGTGTAGGTGCGCTGTAAATCGGTCTTCCAGATTACACCCCAAGTATTGATTAAGCTGCTTGGGAATTCCCCGGCAACTTCAAATCGGGCGTACCGGGAAGCGGGGACCGTCTTCGCGACCATCCCTTCCGGAACCTTGTCCATTGAAGTGACAGCGCATCCGATCACGCACGTGTAAGGCTTGGTGAAATCGCCTTCGTAGTCGCAATAAAGGGCTATCACATCATCCGATGCCTTATTGGGAATTTGATCGAACACGCCCTCTGTATAAAATCTTTCCCAAAGCCGGCCGATATCTTTAGGCCCCGCTTCCGGCAGGTTCGATGTCCGGCAGGCAATTCCGATCACGATGATTTTGGGCTTTTCAGCCGTCTTAAATGGCTCCACTTGGGCTTCTCCTTTCTTTAGCAGTGCACTTTCAGCTTCAATAGAAAACGAAACCAACAAGTATACCACGCAGAAAAGAGAACGTATCAGGTTTTTCACATGCATTGAACCTATCCCAGTAATAATTTTCGTCGATTTTCTGGTTCTTCTACTCTTTCCAAAACGATTCATAGATCAGGGCTCCATCGGCGTTGTTGATATTAACGATATGCATTTGTTTCATATTGAGGCCTTTCATATACCCAAGGACAAGGATCGCATTTGAGCCTTCGCAAAATGCATAGTCTCCGCCTAGGTCTGCGTCCGTTTTGCCGGCCAAAGCAGAAACTGACGCTTTTAGATCTTCGATTGAAAAAGGATTTTTACCCTCTACAATTGCCGCAATGCCGAACCCAAAGACGCTGCCGGCGCCAACGACCACTGTCTCTTCACTGCTTATTTTTTCCAAAAAAACTCTGTCGACCTTTTGCGAAAGGCGCCGGGCATGTCTTTCTGCGTGCGCAATTTCTTCCATAGACATCGGATTAGGGCTCAGAAATTCTTTGCTTTTGCGGCCTTGAACCGCTTCAACAATAAAGTCTCGAAAAGCTCCGGATCCTTCCACACTGCAATCAACGATATGCGCGCCATCTTCTCCCGATCCGATAAATTGGACGCTTCCGCCTCCAATATCCCAAACGACAAGATGTTCAGGATCAACGTCCATCTTGGATAGCACCGCTTGAAAAGCCAATTTCCCCTCTAACGTTTGATCGATAATATGGACCTTGACACCTGTCGCGTCCTGAATTTCCTTCGCAAATTCTTCTCCATTTCCGGCCAATCGAAAAGCTGCGGCGCCTATGGCCACAATCTCTTCCGCATGAAAGGAATGGGCAACTGCCAGCGCATCTTTGAACGCTTTAAGTCCCTCTCTTCTCCCTTCAAGACTTAAGCAAAGTTCATCTTGCTTGGTAAGCTCATGATAAAAATTTACGAAAAATCTTTCCGAGTGGAGCATGTTGACGATTCGATTGGCCTTGGGATCAACCTCTGCAATTTGCAATTTAGGTCCCCCCATTCCAATGTCGATTGCCGCGCGGACGACTTTAACTTCCTCCGTAGCTGCAAGCGGAGATCTCCAAAGCATCAGCCCCATAGCAAATAGGCCAATCCATTGACGACTGACCAATCCCCTTTTTATGTGTGCAAGCAACTTAGCTTGATGCTTCATCTTCCCGATATTTCCCTTTGATTGTTTCGATGACTGTCGGATCGGAAAGCGTCGTGACATCGCCTGCGACGCGCCCCTCCGCAATATCGCGAAGAAGGCGCCTCATGATTTTGCCGCTGCGCGTCTTTGGAAGGTCTCCAATAAAAATGATCCTCTCGGGCCTTGCGATCGCCCCGATTTTTTTTACCACATGCTGCTTAAGGTCCAACTCCAAATCAGGGCTAAAGCCTACTCCCTCTTTGAGGTTCACAAAGGCCATGATCGCCTGCCCTTTAATGGCATGTGAAATGGCGATCACAGCAGCTTCCGCAACGCTTTGATAATCGATCAGGGCGCTTTCGATCTCGTTGACGCCAAGCCGATGTCCAGAGACATTGATCACATCGTCCATCCGGCCTGTCAGCCAATAGTAGCCCTCTTCGTCCCTTTTTGCACTATCGCCTGTGAAATAGAGCTTTCCGTTCCATTTCTTCCAATAAGTCTCTTTGAAGCGCGCCGGATCTTTATGGATTCCTCTCAGCATCGAAGGCCAGGGCGACGTGATGACAAGGTATCCGGAAGATTGTTCGTTGCCCTCCTCGTCCAAAATCGCGATGTCGATGCCGGGCAATGGGCGTGTCGCGCTGCCGGGCTTAAGCGCAGTTACGCCGGGAACCGGAGCGATCATGATGCTCCCCGTCTCCGTTTGCCACCAGGTGTCGACGATCGGGCATTTTCCCCGTCCAATGCAGCGGTGGTACCACAACCAAGCTTCCGGATTGATCGGCTCTCCCACGGTTCCTAGCAAACGCAGGGAAGAGAGATCGCATCCGTTCGGCCATTGCTCTCCCCATTTCATAAAGGTGCGGATCGCCGTCGGCGCGGTATAAAGGATCGTCACGCCGTATTTTTCAATCAGCTTCCAATACCGGTCCCGCTCGGGGCAATCGGGAACCCCTTCATAGATCAGCTGGGTCATCCCATTGGAAAGGGGGCCGTAGACCACATAGCTATGGCCGGTGATCCATCCGACGTCTGCGGTGCACCAGTATATATCCGTCGGCTTGATATCAAAGACCCAGCGCATGCTCATCGTCGCGCCGACCATGTAGCCGCCGGTCGTGTGGACAATTCCCTTCGGCTTGCCCGTTGTCCCTGAAGTATAGAGGATAAACAGCTCATCCTCGGCATCCATTGCTACAGCTGGACACTCGGGGGCGGCTTTTTCCATTAATTCCCCATACCAGAGGTCCCTTTGCGAGTCCATGTTCACAAGGTGACCGGTCCTCTTCACGACAATCACTTTTTCCACGCAGGAAGCGTACTCCAGCGCTTGGTCGGCGATCTCTTTTGTAGGGATGATTTTCCCTTTGCGGAATCCCCCATCGGCCGTAATGAGCAATTTTGCTTCCGCGTCCAAGATCCTGTCTTTTAAAGACTCCGCGGAAAACCCGGCAAAGACCACGGTATGGATAGCTCCGATCCGCGCGCAGCTGAGCATGGCAATGACCGCTTCAGGAAGCATCGGAAGGTAGATCGCGACTTTATCCCCTTTCTGAATGCCCAATCTCTTGAGCACATTGCTGAACTTGTTAACCTGTTTGTAGAGTTCTTCGTACGTGATGCTCCGCTCTTCGCCCCGTTCTCCTTCCCAGATCAACGCGACCTTGTTGCGCACCGGAGTTTTCATATGGCGGTCAAGACAGTTATGCGATGCGTTCAGCATGCCGCCAAGGAACCACTTAGCCTGAGGCGGATCCCACTCGAGGGCTTTGCCCCAGCGTCGGAACCAATCGAGGCACTCCGCTTGTTTTTCCCAAAAAGCAACACGGTCTTGGGCAGCTTCTTCAAAAATGGAAAAAGACTGGATGTTGGCCTCTTCTCTAAATGGATCGGGAGGAAAAAAGAGAGAAGTTCCATTTGCTGTATCGGTCTCTATCGTGCAGCTGCTCGAAGAAAAAGTGAACTCATCGGTCATATAGGTACCATCCCTTTGTATTGTGGACAAATAAAGCAAATTCAATTGCACATCACACATCATTGCCAAAACGGTGGGTCAGCGCCCAAATGTTATATGACCGATAGGCTACCTTGTCCACAAAAAAAAATTTACAAAAATTTTGCAATTCCAGATATTCCAAGCAACATCAATCAAGAAATAACTACTGACAATCTCGCTGCAGGCTTGGATCGTCCAGGCATCAGCAGTATCGCAAAATCATCCTCAAAATGGAGTCTGCATAAATGAAACACTTCTCATTGATATTAAGCACCGCATTGCTCTCGCCAATTCTGACGGTAGCGCTGTCCGCTGGAATGTTCTCTAATAGTGTTATCGCTATGAATAGCGCAGTCGCCGCGAACACCGCGACTGCTTCCAATTCACAGGAAAATTCCCCTACGGCACAAACAAACATCCGAGGGCAATTGCAGCCGACTAGCGCAAGCGCGCCGGTTGATAAAGGATGGTTCATCGACGGAAGTTTTCTCTATTGGAATGCCAAAGTGGACGGATACCAATTCGCTGAAAAATTAAGCATTACAGGGTTATCTACAACCTCACTTCCAACTTCTGTCAATGCCAAGGCAAAGCTCGAGACCCCAACATTTGATAGCTGGGACCCTGGTCTGCAACTGGGGATCGGCTACATCTTCCCTCAACGCGAGCAATGGTGCGTCCGGTTATCCTGGACCCATTTTAATACCGACAACGAACACTCGATAACCACGCATCCCAATACACCCCCTGATGGATATCTTCTTCCAACGCTCTATCCTGTATTGACCGGTACTCTAGCAGACCGTGCTTCTTCGCATTGGAACATGCATTTTAATACGTTGGACCTGGAACTTAGTAGACAATTCTTCATTGGAAAATGGCTCTCTTTTAAACCAAGGATGGGATTGCGGGCAGCATGGATCGAACAACATTTTCGAGTTAACTACCATTCGGTGTTTCTAACAGCTGCGACTGCATTTAGTTTTGATCAACTATTCCGCTGCCGTCAAGAATACGAAGGCATTGGACTAAAATTTGGAACTGATTTGCAATTTTATATCACTAGGGCTTGGTCGATCTTAGGGAACCTTTCCACATCTCTACTTTGGGGCACTACCGAGCTCAAACAAAAAGCAACTGGACGCATCTTTGTTTCGGACACGGATTCTTTTCCCGAATCGTTAGTATTAAGCAAGACTTTCGATAAGCTCAGGACTAACCTTGAAGGCCAGCTTGGATTGCAATGGCAAACCTATTATCATCAAGGAAAGTATCGTTTTGCCGCTTCCGCCCTTTATTCGATTGGCTATTGGTTTCGCCAAAATCTATTGACCAACCAGATTGTCAGCCCGGCAGGTAACTTACAGCAGCCCGCAGTGGTCGAAGCCAACACTAACGGCGATTTGCAATTGCAAGGGTTAAATATCCAACTCGAGTTCGACTTCTAAGAACTCTTCTTCACTTTCGGCTTTCCTTCAAATGGAGCTCTATTCTCTATCTGAAGGAAAGCGAACAGATCTGCCGCATGCTTACCTGTTTCGAGTTCCAGGTTCAAGCCTTTGAAGGGTTTGAAAAGATTAAAATAATAAGGCTTATAGCGCCCAAAGGATTCAGCTCTGTTCGAGGTCTGAGCCGGGGCGCGATAATACATGGGAGCATCTTTTCGCACATAACTGTCATCGAAGAAATAGGGAAAGAAGAAATAGTCGCTGGCAAGGTTGAAGTAGGAAGAATCGAACCCGGGAACTGCAAAGGGGAAAGGAGGAATCGCTTTAGCGTGAGCGCGCTGCCCGGATGGTGTGGGAGGCACCGGAGGAGCATTGCAATTCTTAATTTCGACTCCGTTGAAAATGATGATGCAAGGAGGATTCGAAGTAATTGCATGAATGGTATTATCAACGGAAGAGCCGTTGAAGACGGCCAAGCTGTCAGCTCTTCCGCCTGCGCCGGCAAAGACTTGGTTGGATGAATGGACAAGAATCGGACTCGCTATTGTTCCGACATCGCCGTTAAGCGCGTTGAACGTAGCGATATTAAGAGAATTGACTGCTTGAGGGGCGCTTGAATTGAAGATGGCCCCTAACGATTCGAAATCGGTATTGACCGCATTGATCGAACCGATCAATTCGATCTGTCCGGCATTTACTAAGAGGTTGTTGATATGGGATCCCGTGATCGGGTTCATGAAAGCAGTGCCGTTGCCCATATTGATCGAGATGTTTTCAAATGTCGTTCCGCTGATGCTGGTGTACGACAAAGCTCCGTTGTTCGTGAAAATCGACAGATCGTTTCCATTCGATAAGACTACAGGTGCACCGTTGAATGAAATCGGCCCGCCAAAGGAGTTTAGGGTGGTCACAGACAAAGAATTAACGAAGTTGATCGCCGTTGCGGCTGTGTAGGTCTGCGTTCCTGCACTATAAAACTGATTGCCTAAATTGATCGCATCGGATGCCATTAAACTTAATTCTCCGACAACACCGGTCGCAGTCGTTCCAACACCTGTCAGTGTGACGTCATGGGCTGCAACCGTAAAATTGTTCAGCGCGCTGCCATCGTCAACAGCCTTTTGAACAAGCACGTCGCCAAGGCCTGCGGCGATATTTAAGTTAAAGGGCCCATCTAAGTCGCTGCTGAACATCACATTTGCGCCCGTAGTCCCTGTATTGATCGAATAATTGCCGTTGAGCAAGACAGCGGAGGAGAAGGTAGCAGGCTGATTGTTGGTCGTCAGCGTACCGCCGGCATTCACCAACCCTGTTCCGTTCATCGCAAATGGTCCATCAACTGTGACTAAGCTTGTAGGGCTGAATGTCACAGGCCCCGTATTAGTCACCGTCAGTGGGCCTGTATTAGCCGTTGTGACATTATTGTTGAACGTAAAGCTATATCCCGAAAGGACGATTCCCGGCGCCCCGCTTGTCGATAGAGGGCCATTAAAAGTAGCAAGATCGTAAGCAGTCGATAGATTGATCGAAGAAGCGGTAATACTTTGAGAATTTAAGTCGAAAACGCTCACAACGTTCAAAGCCCCTAAAGGAGCCGTTCCTCCGACAGCGCCGTTAAAATTGATCGCTCCGATGCCGGCTGTCAAATTGAGGTCTTGCGCTCCGTCCAAGGTATTGAAGAAGGTGATCGAGCCCGTCGCTGTCGCCGTGTTCAGTGAAACGGTATTGCCCAGGGCGACCGGGCCTGCGAAGGAGATCGCATCATTGTCGACGCTGATATTGCCGGAGAGAAGGGTGCTGCCCGTGCCTATCTGGGTAAAAGGACCTGTCAGGGTCATGGTCCCTGCCGCAGAGATCGTCAAGAGCCCTGAATTATTGATTTGCACTTTTCCGCTGCCATTGGTCGTCACCGGAGCGTTGAATGTGAACGCATTTCCTGTCAGGCCGAGCCCACTGGCAAGAGAGGTTGTCACGGCTGCATTGAAGGTTGTCGTTCCCGTACCGGCTGACTGCGTGATTGTCTGGGCATTGATCGCCTGGAATGAAGCATCTTTTGCATCAGCGATGACGAAATTATTGAGAGGCGTCGTTCCGCCGATCGCTCCTAATACGGTGATGCTGTTCGTTCCGGAGTCCAGGGTCAAGTCTGTCGCGCCGTCGATTGTGCTTGAGATCAGGATGTCTCCCGACCCATCGCTGTTGATCGTCGTCGGATTTAACAGCGTGATCGGATTGTTAAAGGTGATGTCTGCGCTGTCGGTGTGCAAAAGGCCCGACATCGAGACAGTGCCGGCCCCGCTTTCTGTAAACGGCCCTGAGATCAAGGTCGATGGACCGCAGATAAGGGTCAACAGGTTCGCATGGTTAAGGCTCATCGGGCCTCCATTCGTCGTGATGATCGAACCGTTGATCGTGAATGCATGTCCGATCAGGTTAATGCCAAGGACATTGCTTGTATTGATTGTCCCCAGAATGGAGGTTGTTCCGGCGCCGGCCGCCTGCGTGATCGATCCTGCAGTGATGGCATTGATTGCCGCGTTTCGGACGTTGGACAAGGACAGGCTGCCTAATCGGTTGATCGAGCCGATCGCGCCTGTAAACGTGATATCTCCGCCGGCGCCGGCATCAAGCGTGAGATTGCCCGATCCGCTGGAAGCTCCGTCCAAGGTGCTGGAAAACGTGATCGGTTGAGAGGAGGTCGTGAGCTGAGGCGAGCCGGATGCCGTTACGGGGCTGGAAAAAGCAATTTGCCCGCCGACCGAGGTAATGGCCCCGCTCAATATGGAAGGTCCCATTCCATTCTGGATAAAGTCTCCATCGACCGAACAAGTTCCTGTAACAGAAAGAAGACCGTCATTTTCGATGGAAATTCCCCCGGTGTTGCTGGTCGTCAAGCTTCCATTGATCGTGCAGTTATTACCGTTAAAATCGATGCCGAGCGCGGTGTTGAGATCGGTCGGACCGTTCAAAGTAGTCGTGCCTCCTCCCGAAAGCTGTGTCAAGGAAGCCGCTTTTAAAGCTTGGAAGTCCACATTATTGGCGGAATTGATGGTGATATCTCCCAGCCGTGTGCCGCCGCCGACTGCGCTGCCGGCCATAATATCTCCTGCCCCGCCGGTTAGGATCAGGGCTGCAGCCCCATCAAGAGTATTGTTAAAGGTGATGCCGCCAGCAGATCCTGTGTTCAAGGTGGTCGTCCCTGCTAAAGAGACAGGGCCGGAGAAGAGGATTGCCGCATTTGTTGTATTGATCGTCTGGGCCAGTGACACTGAACCGAGTCCTAACTGACTGAATGCCCCTGCCGAGTTGATAGTTCCTGCCGCTGTGCTTGTGAAACTTCCCCCAGATGCGAGGGAGAGCGTAATAGGACCGCTATTGGACGTCGTCCAATTCGCTCCCCGTACGAAATTGGTCCCCGTCAGGCTGATTCCTGCAGTGGAGTTTGTATTGAGGTTGCCGTTAAATGTCGTCGTGCCGCTGCCCGATGATTGGATGATCGAAGCGGCATTGATGGCCTGGGCCGAAACAGCGCCGGCCGAGCTGATCGTCAATACTCCGATCCGATTTGTGGTCCCAACAGTGCCGTTAAGGTTGATCGTGCCGCTGCCGGCTGAAAGGGTGAGGTCTTGGTTTCCGTCAACGGCGCTGGACAGGGTAATGGTCCCATTTCCGGTTGTGGTCAAAGAACTTGGGTCCATTAATGCGATCGCGCTGGCAAAAGAAATGTTGTTGCCGACAGTGATCGATCCTGAAAGATCGTTAGGACCTGCGCCATTTTGAGTGTACGAGCCGTCGATCATTGCTGTATTCGTGGCAAACCCTCTGATAAACCCTGAATTCGTAATGGTAAGCGATCCACCGCCGCCAACGTTCAACGCTCCATTCCTGATGAAATTGTTCCCTGTGAGCTGAACGCCGGCAGCCCCCGTCGTTGTGATCGTTTGATAGGTAGCCAACCCTGAAAAATTTGTGAACGTGAGCGATGCGGCCGATAAGGGCTGGAGATCGATATTGTTCGCGCTGATGATCGTCATAGCCCCAAGAGAAGTCGTTCCTCCGATCGTATTGTTCATGGCGATATTCCCATTGCCCGCCTTCAAACTCAACCCTCCCGGACCATTCACCGTGTTAGAGAACGTGATGGTCTGTCCCGTTGAAGAGGTATCGATCGATGGCGTTCCGGTGAGTCCCACGGGAGCTGCAAAGGAAACGGGCTGACCTGCTGCGATCGATCCGGACAGTGCGACAGCCCCGGGCCCTACTTGGCTAACTCCGCCGGACAACGTGGCTGTTCCTGCAAACGTAAAGGTGCCTACGTTTGCGACAAACAAAGATCCGCTATTGGCCGTATTGAGGACGCTTGTGCTGTCGAATTGGAGATTCTTTCCATTAAATGTCACGCCGGGAGATGCTGTTGTCGACACGTTGCCGCCAAACTCGGTCGTGCCGGAGCCTGAACTTTGAACGATCGAAGCTGCCGTGATCGAAGCCCCTGCTGCGGTGGCGGTCACGTTGCGCGCACTCGCAATCCCCAGAACGTTCAAACGGAATGTTCCTCCGACCGCGTTTGCAAAGGTAATATCTCCGGTTCCTGCTGCCAGCGCTAAGCTGCGGGTGTCGTTGGCATCCCCGTCCAGCGTGCTGGAAAAGAGGATGCTGCCTCCGCTTGTCGCAAATGTTCTTGATCCGGTCAGGGTCACAGCTGTCGGGAAGGTCAAGCCCGAGTTGACGGTTGTTAAGTTTCCACCGACTGTCATCGCTCCCGTTGGAGTGAAGGTGATCGCATTTGCTGCAATGCTATTCGGCAAGGTAAGGACTCCCGTCAAAGAAACGGAGGCAAATTCACCGTTGCCAGCCAATCCGATTGTTCCTGGCAGGATTGTCCCGGGCGACGCG
This sequence comes from Verrucomicrobiota bacterium, assembly GCA_018239665.1. Lineage (GTDB taxonomy): Bacteria > Chlamydiota > Chlamydiia > Chlamydiales > Rhabdochlamydiaceae > Acherontichlamydia. The sequence continues at coordinate 41,718 of JAFEGV010000014.1, forward strand.
ATCGCTGTTCCGGCATTTAAGGTCAGCGACCGTTGACTGTTTGCTCCTGCATGGATATCCGTGGTTGTGATATTGCCGCCCGTCGTCCCGCTGACGGAATTAACGGTAAGGTCCGTATTTGCGGCAAGTAGGACCGTCCCTGTGGTAAAGTTGACCGGCTGCCCATTCGATAGGATCGTTGTGAGCGCTCCTGAATTCATGTTGAAACTGGTCGTCGCTGCATAGGTTTGGGCCAAGGCATTTACCGCTGTTCCATTGAAAACAATCTGGTTTGGAGTGATTAAGCTTGCGGGATCGGGGATCTGGAGAGTTCCCGTCAGCCCTGGCGTTCCTGCCGTGCCGATGTTGGCAATCGAGACGGTGTTTCCAGTCAGTTTCAATGAGCTCAAGGGTTTGCCGGCGCCAAGCGCACTCGAGAGCGTGATGTTTCCAACCCCTGCATTGACGGTTAGAGAGTGCGGGGTGATCAGATCGAAATTATCGATCGTATTTGACAGGGTGATGTTCCCGTTTCCTGAAGAAGTATCGAGTGTTCCATTGAAAAGCAGAACAAGAGGACCCGAAAATGAGATCCCTTGCCTTGCCGTAATGGTTCCCGCGAAGTTCGTCGTTCCAGCTCCATTTTGAATGTAGAATCCGTCAATGTCGGTGGTGTTGATCGAGGTTCCTGTGATCACTCCTGAATTTGTGACTGTGAACGAACCGCCGTTTTGGGTGATGATTTTTCCAGCCCTGGTAAAATTAGTGCCTACAAGCGTGATGCCGAGCGATGAGGTCGAGGTCATGTCCCCGTTGAGCGTCGTTGTCCCGCTTCCAGCATACTGTTGGATGTTCCCGGCTGTGATATTTTGAGCATTGTTATCATGGACGCTGGTCGCAATCACAGCAGTCAAAGGCATCGTATCCCCGATATTCCCTGCGGTGAGGTCCCCTGACCCGAGGGTAAATGTCAAACCGAAGGCGCCATCGACCGTGCCAACGGTGATATTCCCGCCGCCGCTTCCTGAGCTCATCGAATTGAGGAGGACATCGGAGGTCAGTGTGATCGGAGAGCCAAACGCGATCGGCGCGCTATTGGCTAAAACGTTGCTTCCCAGGGAGACGTTGCCGCCGCTCTGAGAAAATCCCCCGTCTGCATTTAACGTCTTGCCGATGGGAGCTGTGAACAGCCCTGAATTGGCAATCGTTATCGGGCCGGCAGCGCTTGTCGTCGCATTGCCTCCTAATGTGATCGCAGCTCCCGTCAAGCTGATCCCGCCGGCTGCGTTTGTGTTCAAGTCTGCATTATAAACTGCCGTAGCGGTTCCCGTTTGGGTGATCGAACCTGCGTTGATCGCATTGAATGAAAGGACTCCTGAACTAGAAAGGGAAAGGTTTCCTACGCGAGATCCCGATCCAATCGCCTGGATGGCTGTGATGCTGCCTGCCCCGGACGCTAAAGAAAGGTCATTGGCCCCATCGATCAGACCGTGCAGCAGGATCTGCTTGTTGCCGGCCGAGCTATCTAGAGATGCCGTCCCCGTCAAGGTGATGTTGGAAAAGCAATTGATGGTCCCATTCGTTGTTGTAATCGCGTTTGCCAGATGCAGAGGTCCTGTCCCGTTCTGTAGAAAATTAGATGCTGAAGTGACATTGGCCCCTGAATTGAATGCCAAGGTCCCGGAGTTTGCGATGCTGACAGGGCCTGCCGAAGCGTTCACGGTGTTCTCAAAAGTAAAGCCTGTCCCGGAAAGAGAAATCCCGCTTGCTCCGTTGACATCAATTGTATCATGAAATGTGGTGGTCCCGGTCCCAACCGCTTGGCTCAGCGATGCCGCCGTGATCTTTTGGAAGTCGGCATTGGAAACACCGTCTATTGTCAACGCGCCGATTCTCGTGCCGGTTCCGATATCCGCGGAAATCAGGATCAGGTCTCCGTTGGGATCGAGG
>JAFEGV010000150.1 GCA_018239665.1 Verrucomicrobiota bacterium
AATTGAATCCAATATGCCATATCTATCTCAGTCGTTTAGTTTTTAAGTTCTTCTTAAAATCTTCGCCTTCATGCAGACCACTTTTTTCCTGTTTCTTGATACTTGGATTTTCACAAGCTTGAGGATATAAAATTTTGGATGTAGCTCCCATGACTTGCAATAACATGAAACAGACAACTAACATACTTTTGTTCATCCTGTTTAAAACGCAGTTCACTAGAAGAATCATCAGAGAAGCCGCTACCATTAACGAATACACCACTTTTTTCTCGAATTCAAAGGGAGGAACAAGAGTTAGATAAATAAAGAGAAAGATAAAAATATTGATGAAAGTATCTCTTGCGACAATCTTCTTCTTTTTATGACATCGAAAGATCAACGGTAAGAAAAGGACCAAGAGTAAAATCCAACAAATCCAATATCCGATATTCATAAAGTCACCTAGTTATGTCTTAACTCTGATAAAGCACCACCGAATTCACGACGAGCATCTAAAAATCTCTACATTTTCTTTAGTCCTTTGAGTTGTTGATCAATCTCTCCGTCTCCATAATTTCTAATTGAGAGCACTACAGTTGCAAAACTGCTTTTCCTAGCAGGAACAGAGCAATGATATAGTACTTATCATCAAGTCCATCTTTATAAGAGAAATAGAGCAAAAAGAAGCTAAGAATTCCAAGCTCTATCGAGTTTTGCAAAGAAATTGAAACAGGAATGTTAAGCGGATCCTGTGTTAAAAAAGAGGGAATAGCAAGGGTAAAAGAAATCAAAACCAGAAGGGCGAATCGATTCCATTTTTTGTTATAAGAAAAAGCAATTAAAAAAATCGGCAGAAAAATTTTAAAAACCATCTTTGCGTATTGCATTATTATCCTCTCAAATCTTGAAGGCGTTGAAGTTCGTTTGCCCTCTCTAATGACCTTTCTAATTCTAAAAGTCTTCCTAGTTCTGCTCGAACTTCTTTTGAGACATATCCAATGTCTCCAAATTCCTTAAATCCTTGATATATTTCTGAAAAATTTTCTAAAACATTCCATTCTATGCTTGATTTAGGAAGTAAAACAAAAAACGAGTTTTTCACAATTTCCCATAATTTCTCTCCGCTCTGTTCTTGAATAGTAGAGAGTCTTTCTCGAAGCTCTTGAATTTGTTGCCTTACTTCTTGAAGACGAGAGGGCTCAACCTCTGCGACAAGTTCTTCCATTCTACGTTGAAGATCGTTAAGTCCATGTTCAAATCTTTGTTGTTCTAAGCTTCCCTCCCAACGACTACTAGGATCCTCTCTATGCCAAGTCCCTTGATGAGTATATTGTGGCCTAGAATTTTGCATAACCCACCCATCATCAACAACTAATGAAATATGGTCTCGAGCTTGAGGAGTTCCTCGCGTCTCTAATGGAACAACTCTAGAACTTGTCAAAACGTCAGAAGCAGAAGCTCGTATTTGAGGTATCGTTTCAGCGATCCTCTGAACAGCTTCTGCAAAATGAAAGTGTCCTCCCCCTACCGTAACATGTCCTGCAAGGGTAGGTAGTTCTCTTGGCGCGCCGCCACCTCGCAACATCATCAGGACCCCTCCTGCAGTAACAAGGATCCCTACCCCGAAAGCTGCAGCGCCTGCTAAATTATTTATCAAATCACAATCTGTTTCTTCTTGAGCAGTGGTCTCAATAATCGGAGAAGGGAGCTGCAATATTCCGCAACTCACATAAAACCGTTCTATAGAAGGCGTAAGGACAAACTCTGTAAAAGTCCCACGGGCGATTAAATGCCGGTGTATGGCCAATGCTTTTTCTCTTCCGGTTGAAGATAGGCTGTGGATATCATGAAAACAAATTCTCCCATAGTCTCGAATTCCAGAAGGGGATCCCTTCACAATCCATAAAAAATGATAGACTCCCCACTCATCGTGATGCGGCTCGCGACAAACCAGAGAAAATACTCTTTTTCCTTCTTCAACTTTCTCTTGATTAAAGATAAACGCAGCGGCTCTTAAATAGTTAAAATTTCTTTCAGAAACAGAAACAGCCATGATATCTCCGAATAAAGTGGAGACGTTATACAAACGGCTGCATTTTTTGAGAATAGCTTTTATCAGAGGAAATAGCTGTTAACGCTTGCCGTTTCCACCCATGCCGATGTTGCGGTGGTAGGCGCCTTTGACATGCTGCTCTTGCATTTTGCGGGCGGTCTTAAGGATTGCGATCCCCTTTTCGACATGGTCGCCCATGTAGCGATCGTAGACATTTTCGGAACTTTTTTTCGTCTTCACGCCATCGTTGTTCAAAGGAAGATCGGAAATGAGCAACAGAGCTCCCAGCGTGAACTTCCGCTTGTAGCTTGCCGCAAACAGCGTCGCGCACTCCATCTCGATCGCCTGCGCCTTGGTCGCCTTCAAGCGGCTTTTGAACTCTTCGTTGAACTCCCAAAAACGCATGTTCGTCGTATAGGTGATGCCGATATGGTAGACCGCCTTCTGCAGCTCCATCACCTCGGTCACAGCTTTTTGCATCAAGAAGTTTGCAAGCGCAGGAACTTCCGCTGGAAAATAAAAGTCGGACGTCCCCTCGCCGCGGATGCTGGCGACAGGAACGAGATAGTCCCCCACTTGATAACGGCGGCGGAGCCCTCCGCACATGCCGAGCAGCAAGCTTGTCTTGATCGGCATAAAAGAGCATAGGTCGACGACGAGGGCCGCAGCGGGCGATCCGATCTTAAAATCGAGGATGCTCACATCTTCCTTAGGATCGTGCGCGACCTTGAAAGCGGAACCTTCAATGATCGGGACATTGCGCGATTTAGAAAAATAGTCCACATACCGGGGAAAGTTTGTCAGCAATAAATTCGTGCGAAATTGGGAAACCTCG
>JAFEGV010000151.1 GCA_018239665.1 Verrucomicrobiota bacterium
TATACCAACATCTCTCGATCGGGCTCCGGGGTCTTCTATGACCAGTTTGAGATCGTCCAAGGAGCTGTCCGGAGATTTAAAGGCCCTTTGCTGCCGATCTCAGTCCACCTCCTAAGACCCATCAAACCGCGATGCGCGCGGATCCCTCTGAAGAGCATCGTGCAGCGCAGCACCCTGTGGAACCTGTCTTTTGAGGGGGACCTGCTCAATCGTTTAGCTTACGCCAATGAAAAGTCTTGGAAACCTTTAGCAGCGATTGAAAAAAAATTTACAACAAAGGCCTGGGCTCTTTTCAAACCGGTCATCGCCCTGCGCCGCATTTATACGCTGCTCTTTGATGGACTTATCAGCTCATGCTCAAGGAGATGAGGAATATGCTTAGGGACGAAAGCAAAGTAGATCAGGACTCCCAATGTGACCAGCGCATGGATCAAGCTCTTAAGAGGAAACTCCCTTTGCAAAGAAGAAATTTCAGGTTTTGAAGATTGGTACCAGGCATAAAATGCCTGTTTTTCTTTTGCTTTGATCGCATCTTCAGCAGAGAACGGGTTCAAAAAAACAGGTGAATCGAGCAAAGATTTTCCCTGATATTTTTTTCCATTCGCTTCAAATTCAAAAAAAGCTTCGATAGCGAACCGGGAAGACGAAAGCTCTTTAATGCTCCACTTTGTAACTTCTGCCTCGGCAAAGGAGCCGAGCCTAAAGTATTGGAACAACTGATAAGCGGCTATAGAGGAAAACCAGAGGGCAATGCCGATTGCGATCGTGGCCAAGACCCGCCATATGCCCTGCATCGAAACCTTCCCTATCAAAGAGTCTGGAATGGAAACAAATTTTTTTAGCAGCGCTTTCATGGCCCCTCCTAAGATTCTCTAGAGCGAATTGTATTTTGACGAATTATCTGAAGTTAGGTATATTATTATCCATCTCAAATCCTTAATTAGGAAAGTTTCTCTTATGGCAGACGAAAAAAAAGGCAATGGCAAAGAAAAAAAAGCAAGACGTCCTTCCGCTCTTAAACGGGATGAACAAAGCTTGCGCCGCAACGCAAAAAATCGTTCCTATAAAGCAAAAGTATCTACAGCAATCCGATCCTTTCAAGACTCTATGAGCAAGAAAGATACAACTGCTGCAAAAGGAAAGCTCAACGACATTTTCAGCCTCGTTGACAAAGGCGTAAAGACCGGTATCTACAAACAGAACAAAGCCGCTCGCGTTAAATCCGGCCTGAGCCGCATCGTCAAAGCTTCTGTCTAAAATCTAACTGCATGAATTCCTTGGCAAAGCCGGACGTTGTCTGGCTTTGCTCAATTCGCGTTGCTCGCAATAAATTCCAAGATCCGGTCTTCGACTTGTCTCTTATATTCTGAAGATTCTTTCGTAAAGCCGTTCATCATGATCGAAAAAACGAGCCTCTCTCCTTTCACTGTTGTTGCATACCCGGCAATTGTTGAGACTCCCATCAAAGAACCTGTTTTTGCGCGGACCTTGCCTTTGATGGAAGGATCGGTCATCCGGTCGCTTAAGGTCCCGTCGATGCCAGAAATCGGCAGCGATGCCATGAACTCTGAAGAAATCGAGCCTTGCCGATCGATCCAAGTTAGCAATGCGACCAACTGACGCGGCGAAAGCAAATTATAACGGGACAGCCCGCTCCCATCCACAATCACCATGTTCGATGTGTCCAGCCCGACCTTCTCCGACAAAAAGGACTTGATCGCCTCAGTTCCGTTTTGCCACGAGCCCGGAGATCCAGAGACCTTCTGGCCGATTTTCTTAAACAAGCTATCGGCAATTAAGTTATCGGAAACTTTCATCATCTCCACAACCATTTCAAACAGGGGACGTGAAGCATAAGAGGCTAGTTCCTTATCTTCAGGCCCCACCTTCTTTTCCCCGATCACTCCCTTGAACTTAATCCCATTTTTATCGAGCAGATCGCGAAAGACATAAGCTGCGTAGAGATGAGGGGATTCAACGGGGATCTTGAACTTTTGGACCTCTTCTTCTTTCGAAATGCATCCTTTGACATCAATGATGTCTTCTTTCGTTTTCCACCTGCGCTCAACGCTTAACGCCTCTGTTTTTTCCGTAGTCAACGCATGGTTATCAACCGTTACCAATTGGGTTTTCGGATAGACATGGACTTCCGGTGGAAGATTATCTCGGAAATTGGGCTTGACCCAGACATCGACACAGCTATGGTTGACCGTCAAAGCATCCAATGGAGAATTCCAAACAACGGCTCCATCGTCCCATGTCCAGCCAGGTCCCTGGGCGACTCCATCAAAATCAGAGCGATCGATGTAAAGGTTCCCCTGAACCCTATGAATGCCTTTTAATTTTAGCTGCAAGACGAGCTCCTCTAAGGAGCTGGTTGAAAGCTCCGGATCACCGGAGCCTTTGATCCATAAATTCCCCTTGAGAACGCCTTTGTCTATGAAGCCATCTGTGTAGACCTTTGTGACAAACCGATAGTCGGTCCCAAGGATCTCCAGCGCTGCAGCTCCTGTGATCAGCTTCATGTTGCTGGCCGGCATGAACAGTTGGCCTGCATTGGTTTCATAAAGCGTTTTGCCGGTTGCCAACGAGACGATCTCTATCCCGATATGCACATTCGAATCAGATGATTGGATGATCATTTCGATTCCTCTCTGGGCAGCTAATGTTTGCTCTTTGTTTGAACGAGATTTTGAAGCGGCATCTGCATGCGAAGAAAACAGAATGAGCAAAAGAAGTACAAAAAGATTTCTGCAGCAGCTTACCATTCGATAACTCCTAACCGATTTTAAAGGGCAAATAAGTTTTGCAATTCCCTCT
>JAFEGV010000152.1 GCA_018239665.1 Verrucomicrobiota bacterium
ATGATCTCTTCAAGCTCTTTTTGCTTTTTGATGATCGATTCCCGCGTTTCATCGACGTGCATAAAGACTGCCTTGATCCCCTCTGCGTTCACTTTGCCGTTCAGATAATCTTCCGGGATCGATTCGGGGGATACCGCTTCTTCGAACGTCATTCCTTTGATCTCTTTGAGGAGTTTGACCCCTTGCCCCGTTTTGCCAGTGAACAGGTAGTTAAATCCCAAAAACATCTTAAGAAGCGGGTCGTCCTTCATATAAGGTAGAGCTTTTTCATAGAGGGCGACAGTGGTCTCATGGTCGCCGCGAGACCAGGAGACGGAGGCTTGGTTGAAAAAGGCCATGCCGATGACTTGCTTAATATTTCTTTGCTGAAGCTTGCGGGTGTTAATTCCGAGATAGACTTCCGAAGGAAGGTTAATGCCTCGCGCAGTTGTCTCAATGTTGACGATCTTTTCTCCAGACCTGTAGCGGACATAGATGTGGCCGGGAGGCGTGATGATCTCCAAAGGAAGGTCGAGCCGCTGCCCCAAGCATAAGTAGAGGATCGAAACGCCCAAGCAAACCCCTTGCCGGCTGTCGATGACGGAGGGAAGGAATGTGTAGAGGTCGATATCTTTGGCGTAGATGGAATGGGGAGGGAAGCGGAATTGCATTTCATGGAAGACAAATTGGTTGATCTCTCGGAGTTTATCTTGATGAGTTGCATCCTGCGGGAGTCGCGCTAAGATCTGAAGCGCCATTAGATCGAGGCTGGCCTCATACTGGCGCACTTCGTCATTGAGTTTATCGGATCCTTCGAATTGATCGATCAGAAGCCCCCGAGCTAAATCAATCTCTTCGGGAGGCAAGGCCAGCACCTCGTTTTTCGACCAGATGTTGAAGCCTTTCAGCTTGCGGTTGGACAATCGGGCTCCCATTTTATCGATCAAGTTCAACTGTTCTTCTGTCAGCTTTACAGGGGGATCAAAAGATTGGCGATTGACGAGGGCGATAATTCCATTGAGTTCGAAATGAGGGAGCATCACATGGGCGACATGGGACGGAAGAGTGCCTCCTCCGAGCAATTCCCAAGCGCGTTTTAATGCTGCTTTCCCTTCTGCTGTGTCGGGATAGAGTTCATAGAAGGCCAGATGCTGCGAGATCGAAAGAGGGTCTAGGGTATTGAACAAAGATTTCAGGGAAAGCTTGGCTGTCTGCGAAGAAGTCAGCCGCTCTCTTTCTTCGACCTTCACTTTTTTGCGCGCATGCAGGGGCAAAGAAGGAACTCCTATTGAGAAAAGGAGGAGGAATGCTGCAAAGAATAATTGATAACGCATGAGTAGTCACATTGAGTTCAGTATTAGAGGGAATTGTAAAACTCCCTCATTGGAGAATATCTTATTGCGGTCTTTCTATGAAAGTGCCGTCTTTATCCGACAAAGCCGGTTAGGCAAGGAGAGCAATTGGTTAAAAATCAAAGCGGCCGGAAATGAACCATCCTTGGAAACCCAGGTTTCCATTAGGGGTAGTGATGGAGCTAGCGCCTGCTTGGGTAAAACTGAAAAATTGGTTGTGGTTGAAGAAAAGATGATGTTCCCAGCCTGACTGAATTCGGATATGGAAGCGATCCTTTGCCAACATCTGGTCCCATCTTAGCCCAAGTTGGATGTCAAGGATGGCCTGTTCGCTGCGGTTTGCCTGCTTGCTGGATTCGGTGATTGATTTGACATTTTGGTTTGATACGATGTCTTCCCTGCGGGTATCTTTAAAATAACTGTACAGAAGGTTAAAGGATCCGTTTGAAAAAAGGCTAAGCCCGCTGATCAGCCCAAATTCTGCGTCAAGTCCGACTCTTGGGCCGATTCCCCAAAATTTTTGGTTGAGATGGACCGTAAACGTTCTGATGTTTTGGAGAAAATTGGTACTGGTCACATCATCGAATTTCGTATTCCAATGTTGATGGATCCAAGCTGTCCGTAGTCCTGCAAAAGGTCTTAAAGTAAGCCATTTGCTTGTATAAAATTCCTTCCCAAGCTCCAGATCCAGCATATTGAGCAGCAGTCGAAGATGGGTCGATCCTCGATTAGCTTCGAGTTCGTAAAGAGGGGATGAAATGGAGCCGAAAAGGGGTTCGGCAGGTCCTTCAGCGGCGTGCTTCTTTGCATGGTCCTCAAACCATGTCCATGTCAGGCTAAGGTCCCATTGATCATGTCCAATGTTGTAGCCCAATCCAACCCGGGAGCCTGAACACCACTCAAATTTAGGGGATTCAAAATGGCCGGTAACAGCATTTGTTCCAGCGCTTTGGGTAACCCCTCCTTTTTCCCATGCGGTGATGCTTTGCTCCGTTGCTTGCCAGATCAAATAATCTGCTGTGATAAATAGATTGACGCCATTTTTTACTTCGGGACGGCCTGGAGGATTGATTAAGCTGCCTGACTTTGCTTGGTCGGCAGATGTTTGCGCATGTGTTTCCCCGTCAGCTTGAAGCAGGCCATTGGAAGATAAGAGGATGGCTGACAGCAATAGAAATTGTTTTTTCATAGATGCTCCTGAAAGTTAAAGATCGCGCAGGTCGGATCGTCCTTGCCAAAACATGGGAAATATCAAAGCAAAAAGATCAATTATTTTTTGAAGCTCATAGCATGTTGGAAGTTTGATGTTCAACAAAATAGATGCGTTTTTTCACTTCGAGAAAGGTGTCTTCGCTAAGTCCAAGAAAGACCAGTTCGCGACCAAGGGCACTTCACCTGCTAAGACTGAAGACTAGTTCGTGCCCAAGGGCACTTCACCTGCTAAGACTGAAGACTAGTTCGTGCCCAAGGGCACTTCAC
>JAFEGV010000153.1 GCA_018239665.1 Verrucomicrobiota bacterium
GAGGAGTAGGTGAAGCGGTCTTGACCGCGAACTGGTCTTTACCGAATTCCCAACTTTTGAATTCACTTGGGTATGTGTGAATGACAATCCTAGTTCATTTACAAGAAGAACCTGAACCGCTGGCCCTGACTCCGCTGGAATTCGAACAGATCATGGGGGTCGCCTACCTTTCCCAGCTCGAGTTCATTGTTCCAGACCTCCAAGAAAAGATCGGTCGGCGCTGCATAAAAGAAGATCGGAAAAAATGGATCGATCCCCGTCAAAAATGGCTCGGGAGCTATTACTCTCAAGAGATCCGAAAGGCGGCCCATCCTGACGTAACGATCCGCTGGATCAGTCCTGAATTAGGTTATGGCGTTTTTGCCAATCGAACGATCCCGCGCCATGGATACATCGGCGAGTACACCGGCATCGTCCGGAAGCGCCATCTTTTCGGCAGGCTTAGAAACCTGTATTGTTTTGATTATACGATTGGATTTGGACGTCCTACGCCCTATGTCATCGATGCTGAAAAGTATGGGAACTTTTCCCGCTATATCAATCATAACGACAAGCCTAATGTGGAGACCGCATCGGTGCTCTGCGATGGGATCATGCACATGATCCTCTATGCTTTGACTGATATTCCTCAAGGCAGCCAGCTATGCTGCAATTATGGAGAAAAGTATTGGGAGAAGCGGATAAAGCCTGTAACGATTGAAAAAATGTGAGCTGAAGAAGCCCTTTGGCTCCGAGATGGATTCCAAAGGGCTCTCGACGAGAAATTACTCAGCTTCGTTGATGCCGAGAAGCTCGATTTCGAAGATCAGAGCTGTGTTAGGGCCGATTTCAGGGCCAAAACCGTTTTCACCGTAAGCGAGATAGGGCGGGATGTAGACTTCCCACTTATCGCCAACGTGCATCAGTTGGACAATTTCCGACCATCCGGCAATCACGCGGTTTAGAGGGAAAGAGACAGGCTGGCCGCGCTGATAGGAACTGTCAAAGACCCGTCCGTCGATAAAGGTTCCTCTGTAGTGGATTTTAACGACATCGAGGGGAGTTGGGTGCATGCCTGTACCCGGACCTTTCTGGAGGACTTTGTACTGCAGTCCGGAGGTGAGGGTCACAACACCTTCTTTCTCTTTGTTCTGCAATAAGAACGCTTCGCTTTTTTTCTTGTTCTCTTCCGACACTTTTGCGACGAACTGGCGCTGTTGCGTCTCGACTTGTTGACGCAGTGCAGTCAGGATTGATTGGATCTCCTCGATTGCCAGCTTAGGGTCGTTATTGGTCAGGGCGTCATTGAAGCCGTTGTTTAAGCAGTCCATGTCCATGTCGGCAAACTGCTGCTTGAGATTCATCCCAGTTTGAAGACCTATGCAATAGCTAACTTTTTCCTTAGTCGTTTTCATCCTTTTACCTCGCTTAAATGGAAAAAACTGTTATACCTTATAGACAATTGAGGAACAAGTAGTTTTCAAGATCTTTCTCGATCATGATCCGTTCTGGGCTAAATGGAGCAAAATAGTGAAAATTTTTCTACCTCTAACTCAGATAGATTAAAAAACATTAAAAGCTCGATCTGTCCAAAATGATATCATTAAGCTGTTTTCTTTAATTTGTTTGTGTTATTTATTTTTGAGTATATCTGTTTGTTTGTTATTGTCTTTGAAAAACAATAAGGAAAGAATCTTATGAGCATCCGATCATCTACAGACCAACAGCGCAACCCAGCAGCAGGCTTGGTTCAGCAATCGGAAGTCAACCAGGCCTACGATCCTATTGAGCAATTCCGATGGTTTAACAACGAGTTAAATACGCAAGGGCATCTATGCGGCCTGCGACAAGAAGTCCCTTTCGAACGCTGGTTCTACCATTATGCCGTCGTTCAAAACGTGTCTGATGCAGAGATTTCTGAAAAAGTGAAGGCGCGTGCTTGGGCTGTCGCCTCTCTTGGTGAAAGCCTCTTTCGCGCCACCGTTGCACTCGTAAAGTATGTCATATCGAAAATTTTCTGCTTTGCGAGCGCTGAGGAAAATCTAGATGTCTTGCGCGCGCAAGGCAATAGCATTTCCTTTAGCTTTACAGCTGTTTTTTCTCCAGAAGATGCTGTGAATGCCGCCGCTGCTCACGGGGAAAATGACCTCCCGCAAATCGGATCGCTTTTTGGCGACTGGGATTGGGGAACCGCTTACTACGGGGAGAGCCGTTAGCAATGTTTAGCTTCGAGAGTAAAATGTTAGTCATTAAATTTTCTGAATAGATATGTCCCTACAAATCAATGCAGTTCAGCCGATAGTTATGCAGGGGGGCGAAGAAGACTTGAACTGCCAGACCGCTATATCCTCCCCTTGGAACTATGAGGGGGATACTTTAAAAAAGATCGTAGCGTGGGCAGGCTTTTTCTTCGTTGGGTGGGCCTATCATCCGATCTGCGCCATAGTTAATTGCTTTACCCAGGTCTGCGAATGGGCAGCTGTCCACTTAAAGATCCGCAACGCGGCCAGCGAGATCCTTTTCACGGACCCTATCTCCCAAACTCTATTTAGCTTCAACAATACGAGGGTAGGCGGTCAAGTCAATGGCATTTATATTACGACAAACGAATCCCGCCTAGAGGCTGCCCGGCAGCTGTTCGTACAGCACCCGCGAGCTCATCGCGAGATGCAGACAATCCACATCGGGTGCGCGACATGGCACAATCTTGACATCATCTGCGCTCGAAGGTCCACGTATGGCCTGATCGTTGATTTTAATCCTAAAAATGCTGAGTTCATGAGGAAGACGATCGAGCTTGTCAAAGCGTGCGAATCTCGAGAAGC
>JAFEGV010000154.1 GCA_018239665.1 Verrucomicrobiota bacterium
CGGTCGATCAAAGAGCTGATCCGGCTGATCTCCCTTTGCAAAACGTCGTTATTTTGTCCAAGGGATGTCGTTTGGTGCCGGTAGCTGGAAAGGATCTCTTCGTGGGCCGACCGGAGCTGGACGAGCAATTGGTCCCGCTCTCTGAGCTGGCCGTCCCTGAGAGAGATTTGAGCGTCCAGATTGGACAATTGCCTTTGGTGCTGCTCGAGCCTTGCGACGGCGGCTTGAATTTGTTCGTTGATCTCTCGATGTTCTTGGAGGCGCACAAGGGTGCCCCTGGGATCTGTGATCTGGGTGACGAGTTCGCGCAACTGGGTGAGCTGGGCTGCGTAATTTTCTCTAAAAATGTTGGTCTCGTTGGAAAAGCTTCTCCAGAGTTCCTGGGATGCGGAGATCTGCTGGGTGAAGTCCTCTAATCTTCTTGCAAACTGCTCACGGTCATGGGCAGATCCGCTTCGGAACTGTTCGACGTAGCCTCTGAAATCGCTGGCAATCGATCGGTAGTGTTGGTTTTGAAGGGCAAACTGGGACACTTGGGCCCTCATGCTGTCGATGTTGCTTCTTAAGGCTTCGTTTTGGGCCGCTAAGCCTTCAACGTTATGTCTAAGGACGGAATTTTGGAAATTGAACAGGGCCAGCTGCCGGGCTTGTTGTTCATTGTTTTCCTGCATATGCCGCAGGTGCCTTCTTAAATCGGCTACGCTTTCCGCAAGGCCTTGCTGGGCGGCTGCTTCGTGGGCAATATAAGCTCCGGCCAATGTTCCGGCCGAAAGCAGTCCTGTGACGACCGATATGCCGGGCAGTCCTGTAATGAGGAGGACGACGGCGGTCACGGCTCCCACTCCCGATGTGCCTACGAGGCTGGTTTCTGCAATTTCATAGACTCTTTGCGGTTTGAAATAACTTCCATCGAGAATTTCCATGGCGGTCGGGGGCTTGGGGATGCCGACCTTGGGTGTCATTTGAGCGACGGAATCGATGAGCATGACTGCAGCGCCAAAAGATCCGGAGGGACTTTTTTTCTGTTCTTCCCATTGCGCTTCCAAGAGGGGCTGCACATGATGGGTAAGAGTGTATCTGATAGATTCAAGAAATGACATGGCGTCTCCTAGGTTCATTTTTTTCAACGCCGTAGGAGTATTGAAAAAAATTTACTTGTCGATTCTACGGAGGGGATGGATTTAAGGGAAGGGGGTGTTTGGAATATCGAACTATGATTGGTCCTTCGGCTTCGATTTAATCGATAGGATCCGGTTGACCGGGATCGGCTGGGTAAATCCTTTTAAAGAGATCGGCGGGAGTGATTCGTAGGTGATCGACTGTTCGACGCCGGGTTCTTCCAGGGTTGCTTGAGAAATGAGGATCTCCATCCCTTTTGCGGCGGAGCAGAGGCGCGCGGCAAGGTTTACGTTGCTTCCGGTTGCGGTGTAGTTCAATCGTTTTTCCGCTCCCATGTTCCCGACTAGGACTTGCCCGGTGTGGATGCCGATCCCCATTTCGATGGGGGGAAGGTTCTGAGCTTTGCGCTGGAGATTCCATTCATTAAGTTTTGCTATGATCTCGACCGCGCATGTGATCGCTTGGAAGGCATCATTGGAAACATCTAACGGCGCTCCGAACAGGGCCATCACTTCATCGCCGATGAACTTATCGATGATCCCTTTATGCAGGTCGATGACTTCTGCGATTTTTGTCATGCATGTGTTGAGAAGTTCGATGACGTCGTGGGGGTCCATTTTTTCGGTCAAAGCGGTGAAGCCTCGGATATCGGCAAAGAGAATGGTCACCTTTTTTTCTTCTCCGCCGAGATGGACTGTCCCTTTGAGGATCTCCGTGGCGATTTCTTCGGAGACGACTTTGTTCAGCACCCCTTTCATTTTTTCTTTTTCCT
The DNA here is from genome assembly GCA_018239665.1 of Verrucomicrobiota bacterium. Taxonomy (GTDB): domain Bacteria; phylum Chlamydiota; class Chlamydiia; order Chlamydiales; family Rhabdochlamydiaceae; genus Acherontichlamydia. Next base: position 1,892 of record JAFEGV010000154.1, read on the forward strand.
TCAGTCCGTTGACCATCTCTTGAAATGATCGGCACAGGACGGCGATCTCGTCTTGATTTTTCGGCCGAGGAATGACGACCTCGTCTAATTTTCCTTGCGCGACTTTTTTTGTGTCTTTGGCAAGCGAGATGATCGGGCTTGTGATGTTGGAAGAGACCTTGAGGCCGAAGAGAAGGACGATGACAAGGAGGATGGCCCCGTTCAAATGGATGTTCTCGAGGACCGATTTGACGATGCTGCTGCTCTCTGTTTCAAGATCTCTCAAGAGGGCGAATGCTTTCGACTCGGGGGTTAAAAGGAAAAAATGGAGGTCGACTTCAAAGAAAGGGAGAAGATGCATGTAGTAGTAGTTCTCTTGATTCCAGGTGATGATCCCCGATTGATCTTGCAGCATCTGGCCGATGGGGATTGAGCTCAGGTCGCCGTGCATTTTGCCATGGCGGTCATAAGCGCTGACGATTTTTCCTCCGTGGACGAGCAAAGAAGGCTGCTTGACGGCAAGCATGAGCTTTTCAAGAACGCGGTTGCAATTGACGCCAAGTGTTAAAAATCCTTGGACCTCTTCAAAGGCGTCCTTGCGATTGCTGTCGGGGGCGGGCTTCTTGACCAGATAGCGGGCGGTGTTTCCGAAATAGATCTGGTCTGAGTTGGACGGGGTAATGATGGCAATGGAGTTCGCCAAGGAAGACGTTTGCGATGGAGCGGAGTTTTTTTCGTAGTAGCGCCGATCATCGAAGAATGTTTCCGGAAAAAGGACGTCTTTGGAAAGAATGGCTAC
>JAFEGV010000155.1 GCA_018239665.1 Verrucomicrobiota bacterium
TGCGTTTTTTTACAAAGAACCCTTCGATGGGGGCTGGTTTTTTTGGTGCAATGCTCATAGTCTCCCTCACTCTTGGATAAGCTGTTTAAACTCGATTTTTTCTGGAACCTTTTCTGCGCGCAGTGTCATGAAGCGCAAAAGGTCTTCATTCAGATGGTACTCTTTCCACATTTCAGTCATGACTGCTGTTGGAACAGAGAAATAAAGAAGATAGTAGTAACCTTCTCTTCGTCCATTGATCTCATACGCGAGTTTTTTGCGTCCTTGATCGAAGGTCTTATGGATCTCTCCACCCCGTCCTTCGATGCTGGATGTGATTTTATCGAGCGCTTTTTGGCGCGCATCATCGCTGAGTGTAGCACTCAGGATGTACATCCCTTCGTAAAGATGACTTCTCTGCTTTGCCATCGTTATTTCTCCTGATTTTCAGATTCTAATTTTTTCTCTTTCGCATTTGCCGTCTGCATGGCCGCCGGGCCACCCTTCTCTAAATAAAGAAGAAGGATATCGACCGCTTTTTTGACCATCTGCATGGCCACCGGCGTCTCCTCAGAGCCGAACCTTCCCAGAACATAATCTGCAAGGTCCCCGCCGGTTGGACTTCCTACCCCGATACGAAACCTCATATAGTGGTCGGTCCGCAAATGCGCTTCTACGCTTTTTAAACCATTGTGCCCGCCAGCGCTCCCCTTCGCTTTGATGCGCATCGTTCCCAAGGGAAGATCGACATCATCGCTTACGACAAGAAGCTGGTCGACGGGCACTTTGTAATAATCTATACATCTTCTCACAGCATCGCCGCTGCTGTTCATGAATGTTGCAGGCAACAACAGAAACAGCTTTTTGCCATCGATCTCGCCTTGTGCGAGCTCTCCGATCAGGTGCGATGCATGCCGAAAATTCATTCCTCTTTGTTCCGCCAAGGCTTTGACAACTTCGAAACCGATGTTGTGACGCGTATTGCGATAAGCGTCACCCGGGTTGCCAAGGCCTACGATCAAAGAAGCAGTTTCACTCACAACAATTATCTCTTCGCAATCACAACAATGACTTCGTCCGTGCTAGCGAGAGGACGTACCCCTTGCGGCATAGCGATGTCTTTCAAACGCTTGGATTGACGGATCCCTAAATCGCGAACATCGATGAGAAATTCCGCAGGGATGTTCTTTGGCAAGCATTCCACTTTAACGTGACGGGTCACTTGGCGAAGGAAGCCGCCGAGCTTGATCCCTACGCAATCAACAACGCCTGTGCAGTTGACAGGAACTTTAACGCTGACAGGGACTTCATCTAACAGTTCTTCAAAGTCGATGTGGGAAACTTTGTAGGTCGTCAAGTGGTATTGGATATCTTTGATGATCGCTTTTCTTTCTTTCTTCCCGTTAGTTAACGTGAAAATAGTTGTTGGAAGCTGACCTGGGAGGACTCCGCGTAGGATAGCGGCAAATTCCGTGCCGTCCACAATCATCTTCTCAGGCTTTGTGCTTGAAGAGTAGATGATCGCAGGGATATTCCCTTCACGTCGGATCTGCTTGATATCGCCTTTCTTTTCTCCTTCGCGCGATTTCACTGTGAGTTTCATAAGTTTTCTCCAAATATTAATTCAGCATGCTTTGCGAGCATGGATCTTTTCAATCAGGGTTAATGTTCCGTGGTTTTTTAGAGTCTGTCCACTAACCAGGCTTTAAGTTTTTGGATTCTTTTTGCGATCTTTCATATCGGACTCCTCATCCATGTGTTAACACATGGCCTTGTCGTCCGAACGACTAAAGTCTTATAAAATCTCATCAAAAATAATCTCAAAAACTTAAATAGCCTGGTTTGTGGACAGACTCTTAGCCGTAGAGAGAGGAAATCGACTTAGCTCCGACGATATATTCTATCGCCTTGCTAAACAAAGGAGCGACCGAAACAATTTCGATCCTACTGAGATCTGTCCCGCTTTCAATAGGGACTGTATTCGTCATCAGCATCTTTTCAATCGCACTTTCCTCGAACGCACTTCCGACCATCAGTCCATGTGTTACAGCTGCAAAAACTCGTTTTGCGCCTGCGTCTTTACACACGAACGAAGCAGTCTTCAGCGTTCCCCCTGTCGAGCACATATCATCGACGAGAAGAACATCTCTTCCTTCGACGTCGCCGATCAGGGCACTCATCTCGACCTGTTTTGCATTTACTCGACGCTTATCAACGATCGCTAGATCGACCTTTAGCGCTTCCGCAAAAGACCGTGCTAACCGGATGCTTCCGATATCAGGTGTCACAACGACACACTTATCCATCTTTAACTTCTGTACAGCTTCCAGCAAGACCGGACGCGCATAGAGGTTATCGAGCGGGATATCGAAAAATCCTTGGATCTGCTCTGTGTGCAAATCCATCGTCAGAACACGAGTGACACCGGCTTTCTCGAGCAGATTTGCTACGAGCTTAGCTGTGACTGGCTCGCGTCCCCTGCCTCTCCTATCCTGCCGCGCATACCCAAAATAGGATATCACGACATTGATGGAGCGGGCTGACGACCGCTTTAATGCATCGACTAAAATCAACAATTCCATGAGATAGAAACTGGGACGTCGTGCGATAGATTGCAGGACGAAGACATCCCGGCCACGGACGCTCTCTAAAATTTGAGCGCCTAT
>JAFEGV010000156.1 GCA_018239665.1 Verrucomicrobiota bacterium
GGTTTTCTCTATTTAATGCTGATTGTTTAGAAAGCCAACCCATGCCGCCTTGTGCTTCAGCGATATCTCGTAATGCAAGTAGAAATGCATGAGGATCATCATCATGAAGAGCAGCATTAAGATATTCAGCGGCTTCTTCTGAGTCTTGAAGTTGCTCGAGAAGATGCTCTTTATAATTTTTTACCTTAACCATTTTTACCTCTGTTTAAGCGAGTCTTTGTAAAGCTGCCAATATTCCTTGGCTTTTTGAATATCGCGCTCTTGCGTTCCTTTATCTCCTCCGCACAAAAGAATAATCAGGGTATCTTTGGCCTTGCCAAAATAAAGGCGATACCCAGGACCTAAATGAATGCGTACTTCATAGAGGCCAGTTGTTCCTTTTATCGTTTTACAATCTCCAAAATTGCCCAGTCTTAAGCGATTGATTCGAATACGGACAGCACCGCGTACGGATTTGTCTAACTTTTTCTCCCAATCGAGGTAGGGACACTTTTTGTTCGAAATTTCAAGGAAGCTGACTTCGATGTTCATAAATTTAATTGTAGCATATGAGCTACATTGTTGCAAGGTTTCTATTTTTAAGGAGAAATGTTGTTAAAGTTAAATGATGTCTAGACGTTTCATTTTCAATGAGTTGCTAATTTTGGGGTTGTACGCCTGTGAATAAGTGTTGTTTTGCATGGCGAAGCGATCTATTCAGGCGGCAGAGAACAAGCGTCGACGAATCGGCGGTGGGCCTCGATGAACTCTGCGAAGAGGGGGTTGAGCCTTTCGTAGATGGGGTCCCGTTTCTCGGTCCCGAAAGGGGTCTCTTTGGCCAGGCACTGAAGGACTTTGCTCAGGCTGATCAGCACGTTGTTTAGAGCCGGGGGATGGTCTTTGGTGATCAGGTGGGGATGCAATAGGCGCAGGTAGAGGGCTTCGGAAATGTAGGTCCTGGAAAGGCTGACGGGATCTTCGTCCTCTTCGAGGGGATTGTCTTTGATGAAATGGATGATCCGGTTTCGGCGGGAGTTAAGCACGTCTTGGAGTTCTTGGGGAGGGAGGTATTCAAAGATCCGGGGGATTGCGTCGCGGGCAAATTCCATGAACCGTTCTATGTGGAGGGCAATGGCCTGTTCGATGGCCTCTTCGGAAAGGGGATTTTCGCTGTCCGGATTGGGATTTAACTGACTGATGATGATGTCGCGGTTCAACGAAAGGGAAAGGAAGTCTTTGTGGGGGACGGCGTGCTCGATGGCCTTGGTCAGTTCTTTTAAATGTTTGCCCCAAAGGTGGTTTCCATATTCGCGGCAAAGGGCGGAGGAGAGGTTGGTCTCGCGGAAGAGGGTGTCGCGGTTTTGGAACTTGAGCTCGCAACGGGTGATCCGTGATATGCAGGCTTGGACCAGGGTGTGGGAATGCTGTTCTTTGGAAAGCCTTTTGATCGCATGCTGGGAGAATAGGGCGACCTCGTCTTGGGTCTGTTCTCTTAAGGACTTGAGGTAGTTGCAGATGAACGGTCCGCTCCCGTGGTGTTTTAGGATGATCGTCAGGATTGTCTGAAACCTGTTGATGTGCCGTTCTTTGGTCAGTCCTTTCCGCAGTTCGACCAGCTCTTGGACCATCGCTTCTCTATTTTCTCTGTGATGGCAATAGGAATTGAAAAGCTGCGTTGCGGCCTCTTCTTCATGGAAGTAGATTTTTGTTCCGATGGAGGCGATGTACATTTCGCTGAGATGGGAAGCTGTCGGCATGGGCTTTGGTTCTTTGTCGGAGTGTCTGCTGGGAAGATTGAAGTGCCTATCTGAGAGCGATCGTTGGAAGGGCGCGCGGGCAGGCTTTAGGTCCAGGTCCGATTTAGACTCTTTGTGAACCCTTTTTAAGGGAGTTGGAGCGTCTGTGTCTTCGGCAGATTTTTTCCTTCGGGAATAGATCGGTGAGTGTTGGTCCATTCTTTCCGGCGCGGAAGTTTTTCGGGAAGCGGATCCGGAAGAGTTCAACGGAATGGGCGGGACCCGGCTGTGCCCTTGGAATGAGATCCCTTCTTCTGTCCCTTCATCAGATGGTTGGATATAGCGGACATCGTGGGAGAGGTCGCTTAAAGGGTTGTCGGGCGGCGTTTGCGGATGGAAGGCTCTGGACATCCAGTAGGAGGGAGGAGAGCCGGACAGGTAGCCATCGTCGGAGGGGGAGCTTGAAAAGAAATGCTCCGGCGGCGAAGCGTGATCCGGTTGCGGATCATGGTTTGTTTCCGGGAACGCATAGAAATGTTGTTGGCCGGCTTCTTTGGACACTGTTGACGTGAGAGGTTTTGACATAAGCGCTTTCCTCCTGGATCTGTATTTCTTTGAGACCGATTGTTATAGCGTTACAATGCATTCAACTCAACCGAGCGTCGTATCGCGGCAAAGAAGTTAAAACATAGGCTGCCTCTGATTAATTTCGTGCTGGCCCTGGGATGGGTTGAGGAGCATTCGGTTGGCCCCGCCTTCCCATCGGACGCTTCCATCGGTGTGGACCAGGACAAATTTGAACTCTTTTCCTATGGGAACGCGGCCGGTCCATCCGAGGTGCGATGGGGTAAAGCGGACGTTCTCGCTCCAAGCGGGGCCTTTGCGCATGGCAAGGACATGGTC
>JAFEGV010000157.1 GCA_018239665.1 Verrucomicrobiota bacterium
AAGAGCATCAAGCTCATCCTTCAAGCGCTTACGCAAAGCATCATCGACCGCAAAAACGAGCTGAACCTCGGCTTTGCTAAAGGCGATGACAAGAGCGAAGAAGAAAAGCGTGCAATGAAAGACGAAGATACAGAAGAAGGCGAAGAGGGGTAAACATGAGCGTGAAAGTGACACCAGACATGGTTAAAGAATTGCGCGAACGTACCGGCGTCGGCATGGGCAAGTGCAAAGAAGCGCTTGACCAAGCAGGCGGCGATATGGACAAAGCGATCGACATCCTCCGCAAAGCCGGAATGGCATCCGCTGTTAAAAAAGAAGGCCGCGAGACAAACGAAGGTTTGATCGGTCATGCTGAAGGCCCTGATGCATTCGCTCTGGTCGAAGTCAACGCAGAGACCGATTTCGTCACGCAGAACGATAAATTTAAGCAGTACCTTCGCGACATCGCGCAGGAAGTAGCTGACACAAAGCCCGCTTCGCTGGAAGCATTTGTGAAACAGCCTTATCGCAAAGATCCTTCTGTGACGATCGACCAATATAGAACGCTTGTCGTCCAAAGCCTCGGTGAAAATATTCAACTCAAACGAGTGAGCATTATCCCGAAAGCATCCGACATTTCGATCGGCGTCTATTCCCACATGGGCGGCAAGATCGTCACTGTCATTATTTTGACAGGCGGATCAGGCCAGGAATCTTTAGCTCGCGATATTGCAATGCACGTCGCTGCTGAATCTCCTGAATACTTAAGCCCGGACGAAGTGCCTCAATCAGTCAAAGACAAAGAAGCTGAAATTGCCCGCAGTCAAGTCCAAGGCAAGCCAGCTAACATCGTTGATAAGATCGTCGAAGGTAAAATTAAAGCGTATTGCGATGAAGTTTGCCTCCTCTGCCAAAAATATGTGCGTGACAACACAGTCACTGTCGCAGGACTTTTGGAAAGAGAAGGAAAGCGTCTCAATAAGCCGATCACCATTAAGGCATACCACCGCTGGAAAGTTGGAGGGTAAGCTGTGACGCAACCTCCCAAGGCGGCTTACAAGAGGATACTGCTCAAGTTGTCAGGTGAAGCTCTGATGGGGGATCTCAAATTTGGGATCGAACATCAGGCCTGTCATCAAATTGCGCAGTCGATCAAAGAAGTTTATGACCTTGGGATTCAAATCGGCATCGTCGTGGGAGGTGGCAACATCTTCCGCGGCGCCCATGCAGAAGATTTCGGATTCGCCCGCACTCCGGCCGATCACATCGGCATGCTCGCCACGACCATCAACGGCCTCGTTCTCCAACAGTCCCTCTCTTCCCTCGGCATAGAAAGCCGTGTCATGAGCGCGCTCATCACCGATTCCCTCGTCGAAAAATATAACTGGAACCATGCCGTCCATAGCTTGAACAAAGGGGTCCCTTTGATCTTTGTCGGCGGAACAGGCAACCCTTACTTCACCACAGACTCTGCAGCAGCGCTGCGCGCCAGCGAGATCAATGCAGAAATTTTGCTCAAAGCGACAAAAGTCGATGGCGTTTATAACGATGATCCGAAAAAAAATCCCAACGCAGTCCGATTGCCCAAATTGACCTACTCCGACGCCCTCACCCAACGGCTCAATGTCATGGACGCGACCGCTATCGCTTTATGCCGCGAGAATAAAATTCCAATTTGTGTCTTTAATCTATTTGAAAAAGGAGCTATGCTAAAGGCCGTCACCGGCCGAGAAATTGGCTCACTTGTGACTGGAGGTTAAAATCATGAGCGTTACCGATCAAACGAAACAAAAAATGCAAGCTACTGTCGAGCACTTTAAGACAGAGCTCAAGAACCTGCGCACAAACCGCGCTAATCCAGGCATGCTCGAAGGCGTCGTCGTCGAAGCATACGGCTCCCAAATGCGCCTCAAAGAGATGGCGAACGTGACTGTTCCCGAATCGCGCCAATTGCTGATCTCTCCTTTTGATCCGCAAACAGCCGGAGCGATTGCAAAAGGGATCGAACGCGCCAATCTCAACTTGCAGCCCGTTGTTGAAGGGCACACGATCCGCATCAATGTTCCTCCAATGGACGAAGCGATGCGCAAGCAGATCGCAAAGCAAGGCAAGCAGAAAGCCGAAGACGCAAAGATCACCATCCGTGAGATCCGCCGCAAGAACAATGAGCTTGTCCGCAAGCAAAAAGCCGACGGCATCATCACAGAAGACATCATGAAAAAAGACGAAAAGACAATCCAAGATTTCACAGACAAATTCTGCAAGGAAATCGATGATCTCTACACGGCAAAAGAGAAGGAGATCATGTCAGTTTAACCTGAAACTCTGAAAAAAGAGTTGCAGGAAAACCGAGCTGTTGTCTATGATAATGGCTCAAATTTGATAAATAATGGCCCCATCGTCTAGCCTGGCCTAGGACATCAGATTTTCATTCTGCGAACAGGGGTTCGAATCCCCT
>JAFEGV010000158.1 GCA_018239665.1 Verrucomicrobiota bacterium
CAGCAAAAAGGGCATATGATCTTCATCAAGCCCGTCCGAGATATCAAACAGCTCTCCTTGCTTTGGGAAGTGCCTTCTGAATTTGCCCTTGATATCGATCGGAAAGCGCCGGAGCTTGTCGCCTATGTCTTGGAGCAAGAAGGGGAAAACAGTTTAATCTCCGACCTTAAAGAAGAAAAACTTGCTGAATCGATCCACGTCAGCTGCGATCGTTTTTCCAAAGACACTCTGCTGTTTTCAATCGATGTGTCCTTAACTGATTTTGGAGTAACACATGTCAACACGGCAATTTCACGGATCTACCAGGCAATCGCACGCTTGAAACAAGAAGGGATCCCCAAGTATCTCTTCGATGAGATCCAGACGATCTCCGAGATCAATTACCAGTACCAGTCTCGCAGCGATGCCTTCTCGACCGTTATCCGCTTGACCGACGACCTGGTCTATGAAGACATTGCCACGTTTCCGGAAAAGACAAAGATTCCAACTGTCCACGATCCCGATTTTATCGCTGATTTCATCGACACTTTGAAAGCGGAGGACTGCGTCTATTTCGTATTGGCAAATCCCTCCAAAACCGGCGTATCCCCGGATATCAAAGAGCACTGGATGGGCGCAGAGTATTCCATCAAAGAAATCCCAGCCTCCCGCTTGACCGCGTGGGACAGTGCAAAAGTAACTCCGAAAATTCAACTGCCGCAAGCAAACCCATTCCTGCCGACCAAGTTTGACTTAGTTCAAAAGGAAATGGACACCGGAACTGCGGAAGCTCCGCTTCTTTTGTTCTCCAATGATGGAGCTCAAGTTTACTTTGCCCAGGACTCCCGCTACCAAGTTCCTGAGATTGCCAGCATGTTCACGTTCAAGTCTCCTTTGATCGACCCAAGTCCAAAATCACAGGTCCTCACCGACCTATACTTACGCGCCCTTCAAGAAAAGCTCTCCTCGACACTGTTCTTTTCGAGCAGCGCGAAGATGAACACTGGATTCAGCTCCGATGAACTTTCGATCAAGATGATGGTGCAAGGCTTCAGCGATAAGGCTCCGCTGCTTCTGCACGAAATTTTCAGCGCGTTCAGGCAAGTCGCTCCGACAAAAGAGCAGTTTGAGATCTATAAAGCTTCTTTGGCGTCCTCCTACGACAATGCTTCGAAGGAGCTCCCTGTGCGCCAGGCCAACGAAGTGATGGACAACATCATTTTCAACAAACCGACCAATGTAGAGAAATGGAAAACAATCCAAAATGTCAGCTACGAAGATTTCTTAAACTTTTCTAAAAACCTCTTCGCTAGGTCCTACACCCAAGCTATGCTATATGGAAATTTGACCACTTCCCAAGCAAGCAGCATGTGGCAAGATCTTCATTCAACGCTAAAGAGCAATCCCTACCCGCTAGCCGAGCAAGCGAAGAAAAAGGTCCTGATCCTTTCCAATCAGTATGGCCCCTACATGTTATCACACCAAACAGACCGGCAAGGAAACGGGGTAATGCTGCTGATCGAAGAAGGTTCATTTACCTTTGAAAAACGAAGCGCCCAGCAAATTTTGGGATCCGCCCTTAGCGATGCATTCTTCGACACGCTGCGGACCAAACAGCAAACGGCCTACATCGCTAAAGCAATCGCATCGGAAAAAGAGCGGCAGCTCCTGCAATACTTTGCAGTACAGTCCAGCACCCATTATCCGATGGAGCTGCTGGCCCGCTTCGAGTTGTTCTTAGAAGATTTTAATAAAAATTTAAACCAGGTCGTTTCCAAAGATCGCTTTGAGAATGTCCGTGCCAATACGATCACCGTTCTTCAAATGCCTCCCGAGAACATGTCAGGCATGGTCTACAAGCTCAATGAACTCGCCTTTGAATATGGAGATTTTGATTGGGTCAACCGGCGGATTGAAAGCTGCAAAGAGCTTTCCTACGAACGCTTTTGCGAGCTTTCACAGCATTTCCTCTCCCGCGACAACCCACGGCGCTTAGCTGTCCTCATGGAAGGCGTCCTTCCTCCGGAAAACGACTTCCACTACGAGCTCATCTCTAAGGAAGATATCCATTCATTAGGATCTTTTGTGTCCGTGAAGTAAACAAAGAAAAAACAACAGGATGGTCAGGATAAATTATTTTATCCTGGCCATCCTGATGTATACACAAACAACATGAAAAATCGGGAATCTGGCAAGAAGGCGCCTTGAGTTTGAGCCAGGCGAAGCCGATGCCGAAGCAGCTCAACTTGAACAAGTTGGGCGATGCAGGCAGGTCTCAAAGTCAGTGGCTGTCCGACGCTGCCAAAAACCGATTTTTCATGTTGTTTGTGTATATACGTCCAGAGCAGAGTTCTTGCTAATTTTACCCTGAACTGCTAGGTATGGAGATGATATCCTACCAACCGCAGACAGATGAAAAAGCA
>JAFEGV010000159.1 GCA_018239665.1 Verrucomicrobiota bacterium
GCGCAGACGATGAAGTTCCTCGTCTATGCCGGACCATTTGAAGATGATATTCTGGCAAGGGTCGATCAGACCTACTCCGATCCTGCGACCGGCTACAACCCAAGCTATGTTTCCGCATTAAGCTTCCATGGCTGGTTCACCTTTATCTCTGAGCCGTTTGCCCGGTTCCTCTTCGTTCTAATGAAGTTCTTCTACCAGATCACCACTTCATGGGGCATTTCGATCATCTTGCTCACGATCGCCTTAAGGGTCATGCTCTATCCTCTCAACGCATGGTCGATCAAATCGACCCTGCGCATGCAAGAAGTTGCGCCAAAGGTCGCCGCCATCCAGGAAAAGCATAAAAAAGATCCGAAGCGCGCGCAGCTCGAGGTAATGAACCTTTACCGCGAAAAAGGGGTCAATCCTCTGACAGGATGCTTCCCATTGCTGATCCAGCTTCCATTCCTGATCGGGATGTTCGACCTGTTAAAATCGATGTTTGAACTGCGCGGCGCAAGTTTCATTCCAGGATGGATTGACAACTTGACAGCGCCCGATGTCCTCTTTAGCTGGAACTATCCGATCATCTTCTTCGGGACCGATTTCCACCTCCTCCCCTTCCTTTTGGGTGCGGTCATGTGGGCGCAGCAACGGTTCAGCTCATCTGCTCCTAAAGATCCTGCGATGATGACAGACCAGCAAAAGCAGCAAAAGATGATGGGCAATATCATGACCATTGTCTTCACTGTGATGTTCTACCACTTCCCTTCAGGCTTGAACCTCTACTGGTTGTCCTCAATGGCCCTTGGGATCTTGCAACAATGGTTCATGAACCGTAAGATGGTCCAACAAAAGGCTATCGTTAAAACATAACCAGTTTTGAACATGCAAGCATGGTTTGATTTTCTCAGTTCCCATGAAAAGCAGCTTGGGAAAGAGTCTGTGGACAAGTGGCTCCGCCCGTTAAAGGTGGTCCATTTTGATTCCGGAAATCTCTATCTGGAGGCCAAAGACTCTTTCCAAGTGCTCTGGTTTGAAGAGCATGTCCGTCCCCTGATCAAACAGGCGTTTGTCAATAACAATAACAGGAACATTAAAGTTCACATCACCTGTTTTGATGAAACGCAAAGCGTTGCCCCAAAAAAGAAGATCGAAAAACCTCAGCCCGCATCCTTCACCCTTTCCAAAGATGCGCTGGACGCCAACTACACCCTCGATCAGTTCGTCGCAGGAGAGAGCAACGCCCTACTCTTTCGACTTCTCGACGAGATCGCCCATTCGAAAATCAGCTTAGGCTCCTTTAATCCCATCGTTCTATACGGGGGTGCCGGCACGGGAAAGACCCACCTTCTGATGGCACTTGCCCAAGCGTTTCAAAAGATTGGATTAATAGCACTTTATGTCCGCGCAGAGACCTTTACCGACCACGTCGTCAGCGCTATCCGCAGTTCCGAGATGCAGCAATTCCGCAAGCATTATCGAAATGTGGATGTTCTTCTTTTTGACGACATCCATATTTTGGCAAAGCGGATGGCCACGCAGGAAGAGTTTTTCCATACCTTCAATGCCCTGCATATGGCGGGAAAACAGATGATCTTCAGCTCCAACGCCGCTCCCTCCCTTCTTGAAGAGATCGAGGCGAGGTTGATCAGCCGGTTTGAATGGGGGATCCAACTTCACTTAGAAAAGCTTCAGAAAAATGAGCTCAAAGAGGTGCTCATCAAACGGAGCCAACACCTGCAAAGCCCATTAGATGATGCAGCCGTTGAGTTCATCATCGAGGCTTTTCCAGCAAACCTCCCATCGATCAGCAGAGCTTTGGAAGCGCTCATTCTACGCACCCACCTTTCAGGAAAAACTTTGAGCCAGCCGATCTCCCGCCGCTTAGCCGAAGAGCTTCTCAAGGACCTGATCGAATCGGAACAAGAACAGGCCGTTACGCCCCAAAAAATCATCGCCGCTGCGGCCGCCTACTTTGGGATCCGCACCGAAGACATCCTTGGCAAATCGCACGCACAGGAGTTTGCCCTGCCGCGCCAGATTGCCATGCACCTTTGCCGCACGCAGCTCAATTTGCCGTTCATGAAGATCGGAGCTGTCTTCTCACGCGATCACTCTACTGTCATGTCAAGCGTCAAACAGGTCCAGCAGCGGCTTGACCAATTTGATCACGAGACCGCTTCTGCCATTGCAGAAATCCAATTCAAGCTCGGCTAAAAGCGACAATAATCTATGATAGGATATTTCTTTGTGGCTTGTGTAAAAAAAAAGACCTTGCGCTGCAGAAGCGCAAGGTCTTTATGAACTTGATTAAGATCGAGATTAGATCTTGATGTAGCGTTCGCCTGGTTTTCCGCCGCCGCCAGGAACAATCGGAGCAGCTTCTTTTGGCACATCGCGTCCTTCGCAGACGTTTTT
>JAFEGV010000015.1 GCA_018239665.1 Verrucomicrobiota bacterium
CTTAGCAGGTGAAGCGGCCTTGGCCGCGAACTGGTCTTCGCCCTTAGCAGGTGAAGCGGCCTTGGCCGCCTTTCCTTGCAATATAGGGCGCGTTCTAAAACGTGTCAGATAGGGTTTTATTAGGAGCCTGTCTGAGTCTTTACGGCTGGCTGATGAAGCGCCTCGGGAACCATGACTTGCGATAAGAATGGCTTTAGGGATTGCTCGTAAATATCCTTCATCTGCCCGTCCGCAAATAAACAATTAGAAGCCAAATTGATCTTATCAACAAAGCCCTGGACAAAATCGTCTGCTTTTTTAAGCTCAGACTTGAACTCGAGAGCGCTTGGTCTTTGGCCGCTTGGTTTCCAACAATTTTGGATTAGATGTGCATGAGCTCTTGTACAATTTTCTGGAATTGTCTCTTGTTGATTCGTCTGTACCTTTCCTAGAGCAATAGCTTCTGTATCAGCTTGATAGGGTTCATGTCTTGCAAATAGCGTCCATAGAAGCATGCCTAGAGCAAAGGAATCTGTCTGTTTTGTGGTTTCTATATTGTCTTTTTGTTTTGCATATTCCCGAGTAAATGTTTCCGGAGAACGATATCGAACCGTAGCATCTTCTCTACCTTGAGCGCAATTACCCATTTCCAATCTAAGCTTAGAACGCCCCTGATCGCAGATTTTAACGGTTTTTAAGTCTTCTGATAGCAATACATTTTGAGATTTCAAATATTTGTGAGCGATTCCCTTTGAATGGAGGTAGGCAACACCATTTGCAATGCCTGATCCAATGATACCAATATTTCGTAACGTTAGCTTATCATTGGCCTTGGCTGGGTCTTTGTATAATTGATGCAGGGAAGTGTCCATCAGTTCCATTACATCAGCATACTTTCCGGGATAGACGCAAACTCCAAAAACGGTCAAGAGGTGCGGATTAGTTAGAAAGGCGCCAGCGTCATCGTATTCTGTTTTCACATGTTCTAGAAGTGATTTCATGCACCATACTTTAATAGCGACAGGCTTGTCTGAATAGGCCCAGGTTCCTTTATAGACATCTGCGAAACGTCCACTGGCAATGAGTTCCCCTCGAGTAATGTCATGCCTATCAATGGTTCTTGAATTTACTATGCTCATAAAATCTCCTTTTTATAACTTTAATGTTAATAAATTGTGCTATTGTTTTGTTTTTAAGCAATTTATGTTGTTGGTTTCCGTGTCCAAAATCATTTTTCATGGTTTTCCGATCCTGATACAGAAAGAGCAAAGCTTTTCACGAGATCAAAAGGTAAAGAACCTCTGATCGTAATTTAGCTGGTCATATGCAGCTTCCCGTCGCTAAGCTCAAGGCTTTTAGGAACCTTGCCTTATCGTCCATTAAATGGACTTCTCCCCAGTTCTCTCCTGGAGGTGTTTCAGCTAGGACCCAATTGTGGTAATGGACCAGTTTTTTCTGATCTTCGGTAAGGGCTTCATATTTCCAGACGGCCTTTGCCACTGCGAATGCATCGATCAGGAGCATGACATTCTTCGAGCCCTCGCATTCGCCCCAGTTCTTATTGCTTGTTGGAGGTTGCCCAGCCATATCCCAGACGAGATAGTAGACCAGTTTTCTCTGGCCATCTGAGAGATTTTCGAACTGTGATTTAAGTGTGGAAATAATTGCATTAGCTAGCTGAACCTGATTTTTACAGGGGTTATCTTGAAACCCTGGCCCTAAATTCTTTCTGATCTGATTTTGCATTTCTTGTGGAACCTGTGAAAATAGATCAGTAAGAAGCGGTTGCTCCGCTTCAAATAGTTGATCCTCTTGCAGAAGGATCGATTTGCAAAGAGCTGCAAGCGGCGATACGCATTGATGCGATGTGCAAGCTGTGAAGGCGCGCATCGTCTCGCTTAAGTATATTTTTTTAAGAGAGGTTGAGTCGTATAACCATTCCCTCTGAGTTAATTTTTCTTCTAAGCAGAGTTTGCTGTTTAAATTGAATAGGCAAGGGTTATTATCCATCCAAAAAAGACAGTTTTGGTCTGTTATGTTGCCAAGAGAGCGGGGAATGGTCAGCAATTGATTATTAGATAGGTGAACATTATCAAGGTTGACTAGGTTGCCAAATGAATCTGGAAGGCTTAATAGCTGATTATCTTCTGCAAAAAATGATGTTAGGGAGGTTAAATTGCCGATTGATTCGGGCAGGAATGAGAGTTTATTATGTGAAATATCAAGCCTTTGCAAATTGGTGAATTTACCGAGTTCTGGAGGGAGCTGGGCCAAAGGAACGAAGGTGGGAGATAAGGACCTGAACATGCCGATCATCTGAGCATTGGCTGGATTAGCCACCCATGCCCGAATGTCAACTGCCTTCACGATATCCTTTAAACCCTCTTTTCTATGTTGTATGAATTTTCTCCATGTCGTTTCTAAGGCTATATCGCAGCTATGTTCAGAAGGAAGGATCCCAAGGCGAGGATTTTGCAGCTCAGTTGCCAAACAGGCAAATTTCAATAGGACTGGGCTTCCTAATACTTTTTGGCAGGAAGGATTGCTTTGAATGGAATTTGTTTGTTTTTCAAGCGAGTCGCACGTGAATTTAATCTCGGCTCTCATTTCCCAATCATTATGGCCGGTTGGATCTTGGCAGGTCAGTTTCCAATACAGCCTAGGAACTTCATCGTTTGGAATCTTGCTGTAGCTTGGATAAAAACCTTTAATGAATGTTGCCGTGCTTAATTTTTCAATCTCGCTTGGATTCATTGAAGGAATGCAGGTTCGGAAAAGGCTATTTTCTGAAGTAGCGATCCGCCAAAACATTTCGAAAAAGCCCGAGTCGACTGCAATCTTCCAGCAGTGATTGACAGATCGGGAAGCGCAGAGTGTGCGCAGATCTTCGTGGTTTGCCGATTCTGTTGCAAAGAAGACGATTGACTGAATAGCATCGACTGGCAATTGATTAGTTTGTGTAATTTGATTGGCCATATATATTATTCGTTTTATTTTAAAATTGTAATATTTATAATAAACTGATATTTTATATTTAATTATATTAATTGTAAAGTAAAATAATTAATATTTTGGTTGTTTGGGTTGTGAAAGCTCGTTATCTCTGCATTGTTAGGTTTAAATTGCTTATAATAAGGTTGTTAAGTAAGGGTCTTCCAGCTGTTTGAAGGAGGGGTGGATTTTTGGTGAGGTGGTGTCCGTCCAGCCTGCAAATATCATGATCCAGGCAGGCTATTCCAGTTCAAGGCATGATTCATTGTTGAATTAAGCGGCGAGCTTAGCTGACAAACGCGATCGCCGAGATCTCAACGAGGACGTCCATAGGGAGTTTTCCTACTTGCATGGCTTGCCGCGCAGGTTTAATAGGATAACTAAAATAAGAAGCGTAAATTGCATTCATTGCAGCAAAGTCTTGCATGTCTTTTAAATACACCTCTGCTTTAACAACATGTTCAAATGTCAGGCCAGCTTCTTTAAGGATCGCCTTGATGTTCTCTAGGACTTGGGTCGTCTGCTCCTCAATCGTGTTTGCAGTGACCTTCCCTGTAGCAGGATCGATCGGGATTTGCCCTGAGATAAACAGGTAAGGTCCGGCTTGGACGGCTTGAGAATAGGGGCCGATAGCTTTGGGGGCTGAAGCTGTCTCAATTTTTTTCAAAGAGGTTTGCATGTTGTTGTCCTTAATATAATAGTAAGTGTGGGGTTTGCGGAGCCTTAAAGTTAAGGCTTTTTTTTGTTGGTAAAGGGAGAAGTTGTACCATATCCTCCATTCTTGTCTCAATTAACTTTTTGCTTGTGGATTATCGTTATGTCCTCAATAATCCGAACTCAATCGGAACACTTTTTAAGACGAGGAAGTCATGAACCAAATTACGATCGCCGGGCACTTGGGCGCAGACCCTGAAGTGCGTTTTACATCTTCGGGCCAGAAAGTCACAACGCTGCGCGTGGCCGCTCGGGCGCGAAGAGGGGCTAAAGATGAGACCATTTGGTGGAAGGTAACTGTTTGGGGCGAGCAGTTTGACAAGATGATCCCTTATTTCAAAAAAGGGAGCCCTATCATTGTGTTCGGCGAATTGAGCAAGCCAGAGATCTTTACAGATCGAGAAGGCCGCCCTCAAGTTTCCATGAATATCACCGCCCTTAATTTAACGTTTAGCCCATTTGGACGTCCTGACCAGGGCGGAAATGCGGCTTCGACTGGAACTGAGTCTCATCCACAACCTGAAATGGCCCATGCGGGAGCGCATGAACAGAGCTCTTTTGGCCAAGGTAAGGCCGATGCAGCCTTTAACGATGATGAAATTCCCTTTTAATGGTACTTATGCAAACGCATGCAATTGAAAAAAGCAACCAGCGCAAGACAGCCGATGTGATCGTGGTCCCTTTTTGGCAGGACAAGAAAAAGGCTGTTGCCGCTTGCGATGCCAAAGAGTTCGCTAAATGGTTCAAACAGCCGGTCCAAGCAGGGGACTTCCATGGAAGAGAAGGAGAGACCCTTTTGCTTTACCGCACGTCCGGCAAAGAGAAGCGCATCTTGCTGCTGGGCCTTGGCAAAGAGGCTTCCTGCTTGCCCGATACTCTCAGAAGGGCCTACGCCTCCAGCGTCAAAGCGATCAAGGGCAAGAAGTTCAAATCGGTCAATTTCATGCTTCCTTCCGTGAAGCTGATGGACGGCGAGATTGGGGCAAGAGCTGTCTTTGAGGGAGTATTGCTGTCCAATTATGCGTTTGTGATGCTTAAAGGAGATTCCCTTACCGAAGATAACCATGCTGAGATTGCTAAGGTATCCTTCATCGGCGGCGGGAAAGATGCGGCAAAGGAATTAAAGAAGACGGAAATGGTCAGTTCTTCCGTCAACCTTGTTCGAGACCTGGTCAATGGCAATGCCGACGAGGTGACATCGGAGTCCCTCTCCGCTTTTGCAAGAGGACTGGAACAGCAATTTTCCACGGTTAAGACAACCGTCCTCGGCAAGGCAGCTTTAGAGAAAGAAGAGATGGGGCTGATGCTCGCCGTCAACCGCGCTGCAACAAGGGAACCTGCCCTGATCATTATGGAGTATTGCGGAGATCCCCAGTCAAAAGACTGGACGGCGATCGTTGGTAAAGGGATCACGTATGACACCGGAGGGCTCAATATGAAGCCTACCGGCAGCATGGAAACGATGAAGTGCGACATGGCTGGCGCTGCTGCAACGCTTGGAATTGTTCAGGCCGCGGCCCAGACCAAGCTGAAGAGAAATATCCTAGCCGCTTTGGCCGTTGCGGAAAACGCTGTGGGACCAAACAGTTATAAGCCCGGCGATGTCTTCCGAAGCCATGCGGGAAAAACTGTTGAGATCACCAATACGGACGCAGAAGGCCGCCTTGTTTTAGCCGATGCGATCTCCTATCTGCAAAGCAAGTATAAGCCGTCTCGTTTGATCGATATGGCCACATTGACTGGCGGGATCGTCGTCGCCCTGGGAGAGGATGCGACCGGGCTGTTTTCTAACAATGATGCTCTTGCCAAAAGCTTGTACAAGGCAGGCGAGAGGACTCATGAGCGGGTCTGGCGGATGCCCCTTTATCCTGAATACAAAGAGATGCTGAAATCGAGCATCGCCGATATGAAAAACTCAGCCGGAAGGAAAGCGACATCTTGCACGGCGGCAGCCTTTTTACAGCAGTTCATCAAGGAGATCCCCTGGGCCCACCTCGATATAGCTGGGACTGCGTTCTTGTCAGAGCTCAAAGGGTACCACACCACTCCAGCTACTGGAGTAGGCGTCCGTCTGCTGCTCGATTTCCTCGAGCATTTAAATGGCGAGGAAGAGGTTAAGGAGCGAAAACGCTCTAGAAAAAAATGAAACCGCTCAACTTTACAGTCATCCCTTCTGAAGAAGGGATGACCCTTCTCTCTTTTTTACGCCATCACTGTCCCGATGCCCCTTCCGTTAAAGCGATCAAACGCGCGATCGACGGGAAGTGCTGCAGCGTCAACGGGCGGATCGAAACCTTTTCTTCCCATCCTCTCAGAAAGGGGGATAAGGTCCGTTTCGACATTTCGGGCTTAAGCGGGCCTCCAAAAGTAGAAAAATACCAACCGGCGATCTTATATGAAGACGAGGTCCTTCTTATTTGCAACAAATCTGCAGGAATGGTCTGCGAAAACCGGATCTTCAACCAATCATTTCCCAAATATTTGGGAAAGCTCTTGCTGGTGCACCGCCTCGATAAAGAGACATCCGGGGTCCTGATCCTTGCAAAAGAGCCTGCCATCCTAGAAAAAATGATCTCCCTTTTTAGGGAACATTCGGTCCGCAAGCTCTACTTGGCGCTTGTCGACGGCACTGTGAAAAAAGAAAAGGGGAAGGTTGAGAATTATCTGGGCAAAAAGGGGGCTTATCAAGGTCAGACCATTTACGGCAACGTCGATCCCAAAAAGGGACAGCATGCAGTCACCTTGTGGAAATGCTTGAAATCTGTCAAAACGGCATCGCTGCTGCTTGCAGAGCCTGTCACGGGAAGGACCCATCAGCTTCGCGTCCATTTCAGCCTGATCGGCCATCCGATCCTGGGCGATGCGCAGTATGGCAAATCATTTGCATGCAAAGTCCACCCCAAGAGGCATCTTTTGCATGCCTATTCGATCCGTTTTACCCATCCGCTTAATAAAAAAGAGATCGAAGCTCTCGCTCCGATCCCTTCCGATTTTCAAGAAGCATTGTCACAGCTTCACATTCAACTTAACTCAAAGAGAGCTTAGGTGGCGCATCTTGTTAAGCTTCTTTACAAGAGCAAACAAGAAGATCGCTGCAATAACTGATATAATGACAAAAAGATTAAAAAAGCTGCTCATTGATTTTAAGTGGGACATCAACGGAGCAATCGCTCCTCCCAAATAAAAGGCGATACCGATGCACACATACCAGCATCCGACAAGGAGTCCTGTAAATCTGTGTGGAGAAAGGTGGGTGATTAACGATAGGCCAATCGGAGCGATCAACATTTCGCCTAGGGCCATAAAGGCATAGGCAAAAATCAAGTAGAAGGGGCTGATTGAGGCTATTTGAGCACCATCTGGAATCGATCGAGCGCCCATTGACATAATGGCAAAACACACGGCCATACTCATAAGGCTCAAACCTGATTTAAATGCGGGAGATGGATTCATTTTGCGCTTGGAAAGGAAACTATAAAGAGTAGCAAGAGGAATTGCAAAAATGATCAGATAGAATGTCTCTGCAGACAGAAGCCAGGAAGGGGGAATTTCAATGCCTAAGACATGGCGGTCGGTAAAGCGCAGAGCAAAGAGGTTTAAAGAAGATCCGCCTTGGTTATAGGCCATCCAAAAAA
Source organism: Verrucomicrobiota bacterium (assembly GCA_018239665.1). GTDB lineage: Bacteria > Chlamydiota > Chlamydiia > Chlamydiales > Rhabdochlamydiaceae > Acherontichlamydia. The sequence goes on from JAFEGV010000015.1 coordinate 7,320, forward strand.
CAATTGAGAACAAAGATAGAATGCAGATGACGATAATCCGATTCTGTTCATGTTTGTGCAAAGGCGCTTCCCGCTGTACCTTTGAGATTTTTTTTGTTTTGGACATCTTGAGCAGCTCAGGGTTTTCCAGCGCTTTTGAAAAGAAGTAGAGCCCTCCTAGTTGGACAAGACCTGCGATCACAAAGGCTGCCGACCACAATTTGGCCTGTCCGAAGGCTCCAATCACGATCAGGCCAGCAAAAATCCCGATGTTGACTGCGGAATAATAGATTGAAAATCCCCCTTCGCGCAAGTGATGCTGGTTGTGGTAGAGAGTGCCTAAAAGCGCCCATATGCTCGGCGTGAAAGTGGCGGCTCCAAAGGCAACGAACAGAAGAGCGACATAGATCAATGACACTTGGCCGGTCGCCATTAAAAAACAGCCAACGGCTGTACTGCACATCCCCCAGATAATGGGAAGACGGTAATTAAAACGGTCTGCCAAATAACCGCCTAATATTGGAAGCAGAAATGATATTCCTGTAAATATGCCGAACAATTGATCGGCAAGAACATCACTAAACTTCTGATATTGAACGAGATAGATAACCAGAAGGTTGGCGATGCCCCAGAATGCGAATCGCTGCGTCATCTCTGTCAGTGCCAGCAGGTACATCTCTTTAGGTTGTTTGGTAGTGATAAAACTAAAAGCCATAAATTGTCCGTATCCTTTAGGACGCCTCGCAAGAGGCATCTCCAGTTTGTAAAGTATAATTTTGAATTTAGCAATTTTCCCCGGTTTTGGCTATACTTTTCTAAAGAAGAGAGTCCTCGGACATTATTTAGGAAAATATGAAGTCGATACTGCTAGTGCGTACCTCTGCAATTGGAGATGTGGTCCAGACCTTTCCCGTCATTGAATACTTAAGGGCCAAGTTTCCTGCTGCTAAGATCGATTGGGTTGTGGAAAAGGGGATTGCGCCATTGCTCAGGCAGTTGAAAGGAGAAGTTTCCGAGCGTCCTCTGGTCGACCAGGTGATCGAGGTCGAATTCAAAAAATGGGCGAGGTCCCCATGGCTTGCACAGTCCCGCTCAGCCTTTAAAGACTTTGTCCAGTTCCTCCGAAAAGATGAGTATGATGTGGTTTTTGATCTTCAAGGCAACTCCAAGTCTGCCCTGATCACGATGCTCGCAAGGGGAAAAGAGAAGGTCGGGTACGGTTGGAACTCCGTGCGGGAAAAGCCAAACGTTCTTGCGACGACGCGCCGGTTTGAATTCCCATTGGACTTGAACATCCGTGAAAAGTATCTAAAGCTTGTCCAGTCTTACTATGGCGATGCTGACCCTTTTGTCAGCAGGGGGATCTCTTTTCAGCTTTCTGAATCGGAAGCGGAACGGCTGCGAGTATTATTGCAAGATCCGGTCATGCAGCATCATTTAAAGCTCATGGTCGCGGTCGGTTCGAAGTGGAATAACAAGAAGCTCGGCGACGATGCCCTTATTTCTCTTCTGAAAGAAGCTCAAGCTTGTTCCAATGCTGCTTTGGTGTTGATTTATGGAAATGCAGAGGAGAAGCTGTTTGCGGAGAAACTTCTTTCGCTTTTCCCAGCCAATGCGATTGCTGTAGGAGAGCTGACGTTGCCCTTATGGCAGGCCCTGATGCGCCATGTCGATGGGATTATTGCCGTCGATTCTGCTGCGCTGCATTTTGCCGGGACTGCCCAGACGCCAAGCTTCAGTGTGTTCGGCCCGACATCGGCCCATATCTTTAAGCCGCTGGAACGGCAGCACCACGCCTTCCAAGGCCCTTGTCCTTATGGCAAGACCTTTCATAAGCAATGTCCCATTCTCCGATCCTGCGCGACGGGGGCATGCATGCGCAACCTGACGTTTGAGCAACTTAAAAGTCCGTTCTCAAAATGGATGGAAGAATTACTCTCTCAAAAGTTGGTCAAGTAGATCGAAGTCGATATGCTTTTCGACCACTTCGATCGCTTCGTTGACCTTCTCGACATCTTCTGTTTGGATCTTTGCGGTGAATGAAGAGATCATCTTCATTGCCGTGTGGCTGTGGAACGGGGTATAGAGCATCGGAATGTGCGCTTTTTGCAGCTCTTCAATGATATAATGCCTTGGAGGATGATCGCCTGTCAGGATCATGGCGGCCTCGAGGTCGTCGTGCGGATTGGCGATTTTGGTGTCCCAGTGTTTGGAAAGGGTAGCAAGGATGATGTCTTCCCGGTTGGCAGGAGTAATGATCAATTGGCTTTTGGCAATCCATTCCCGATAGGTTTCCACCGAGGTTGCAACCAGCCTAATATGTTTGGAGTGGCGGAGCTGGTGCTCTTGCCCGGTGACAAGCCGCGTTTCAAACAGGTTCTCGAAATCTTTCATCGAAGGGTTGCTCAAAAAAGAATCGAAGGGGATCGAACCGATCAACGGCAGCTTCCATCTCTTCAATGCAAGGGGCATGTAGTGTTCGACCATGCTCTTCTTTTCCGGAAGGACGCGGTTTAGAATAACGCCGAGCACTTTGACGCCGTGCATTTCGCACAGCGTTTTGTTCAGCATGAGCTCGTCGTATGCCGAGCCAAGCCCGCCTGAAGCAATGAGGACCATAGGGATGCCGAGCAGAGAGGCGACTTGCGCGTTATTCAAATTGATGATCGACCCGACTCCGCAATGCCCGGTGCCTTCCACCAGGACAAACCCATTTTTTTTATGAAGGGCTTTTAGCGCATCTTTGATCCTGTCAACCAGCTCTTTTTCATCGATTTTTTTGTCGAGGAACTGGCGGGTGAAACCGGAAGGAATGAGGACAGGGCTCATGTCTTTGTAGGAAGCTTTGAGGGAAAAATGCTCTTTGAAGATCAAAACGTCCTTATCTACGCTTAGACCCTTTTTGATTTCAACGTGCTCCTGGCCGATCGGTTTCATGTAATCGACATGGGAAAACCGTTTTTTCAAGCCTGAAAAAAGGCCGAGGCATGTTGTCGTTTTCCCGACATGCTGTCCTGTTGATGCAACAAATAATCCTTTCACAATACCCAACTGTCGTGTCTGCTGAGGGAGTTGCAAAGCAGCTTTGCAACTCCCTCTGTAAATAATCCCCTTATGCGCAATGAGCGGATTCTTGAAAAGATGGATTTTTAATCTCAACTTTAGATTGTTATTGCCTGAGTATTTTCATCGATGAAGCTGAAGATTGTCTGGATCGTTTGCTGCGTTTCTCCGAAGATCTCTTCGTCGGTTTTTAGAGAAAGGGCCTCTTCGAGAGTGAACCAGCGAAGGCCTGCGGAATCATCCGTCTCGGGGGTAAGAAACCCGCCAACAGGTTTTCCGAGGTAGATGAAATCGATGTGCTGGTGCGCAGGCTGGTCTTTGTAGGGAGGGATGTTTTCGAGAAGGCATAGGAAAGGCCTTTCAAAGCTCGAGGCATTCCAGCAAGTCACCCATAGGCGCTCGTCCTGAATGATTGCGATGTCCAAGCCGGTTTCTTCTTTGGCCTCGCGTATGGCGCATTCTGGAGGCGTTTCGTTCTCTTCCAAATGACCTCCGGGAGGAAGCCATTTTCCTAGTTTTTTATGGAAATGCAGAAGTACCCGGTTTTCTTCAAGGATGTAGGCTGTAGCTGTAAACTGTCTCATTGTTGCCTCAAGAAGGTTGTCTATTATCTCTGGTTTTCAAATCGAAGATCGGCTCAAAAAAAGTGGAACATCGAGTTTTACTGGGATAGGTTCAAATACTGCGGTCCATGATGCTGTAAGACGGGGAGAAAGACCATTTGGTGGACAATTCCAATATAGTTATGCCGCTGATAAAGCGCTCCTGTTAATTCTTGCACTTTTTGCTTTGCCCGTCCGAAAGCGAGATCTTTTGTGATCTCGGTTGCCCACTGCATGTCGAACACAAAGAAGTTCCAGATGGGAATATCGTGGACTTCTTCGACCCATTCTTGAAATGTGTCTAATCCTTGATTTAGCTGGTTCAAGCGGCTTTGCAATCCCACTTGGTTTTGGGCAATGTGTTCTGCTGCGTATTGGCGGTATTGCGCTCCCTTTGCTTTCAATTGTTCTGCTGCGAGCCACCCGAGGTCTTTTGAGACCTGGAGGGAATGGCCTGCTTGCCGGATCATGACGCCGAGGTTCTGATGGTATTCATAGTTGGCATTTCTAATGGCTTCCGGTGTCGTGGCATGCATCAGGTTTAAGACTTGATCTAGAAGGTTGCGGTGGGGAAAGCTTGCAGGCAATGTTTGGATGAGCGTTGCAAGGACCCTTTCATTTTGCCGGGCTTCCGCAGAAAGTTCCTGGGAGCTTAAAGATTGGGTTTTTGCAATTAAGATCCTCTCAAAAAGGGGAATTGTCTGCATCAAGATGTCGACGTGATGGCGTGCCGCCTGGGCTTGGGACAATGCCGTCTGAAGCTGGTTCCAGTGGGGATTTAACTGTTGCTGGTTGCTGAAAATATGGGAAAGGGATCGAAATCGGCCAAGGCCCGATTGGACGCTCTCAGAGTATTGGACGGCTTGGTTGATTTGCGCTGTCTGGATGCCTTGCCGGGCAAAGATGGATTGAATTTGTGTTAAAGCTTGGTCCATTTCTCCAAGTAATTGATTGCCTTGCTCGGTTTGCATGGTTTCTTCATAGATCCTCAACGAGTGGTTCAAATGGTCGGTGATCGGTGTGAAGTGGGTGGCCAGCTGTTGGGAGGTCTCGTTGAGCTTTTGCTTTGTCTCCGTATGAAAATGGCGATTGCCATCGGACCTGCTCAACGCTTCCAGACGTCCCCGTTGGAAATTCACGGAATCATCGATCGAGCTGCGCAAGAGGGCAAGGGTGTTTTGGCTCAGGGGAGCAAAAGGATTGACAAGGGCCCTATTAAAGCGGAGCCTTTGCGCGATGGAGTCTGATTGATTTTTGAGTTCCTGGACGAACTGGCTGACTCCGGCTTTCTGCTTTTCCCCTGCAAAATCGAATTTTTCTTCAAGAGCATAAAAGATCGAGGCTTCGAGGATTTGATCGGTCTGCTCACGTATCGCTTGTTCAATTGCTGCGCATTCTTCCTCGGAAACAGGCTCTTCCGAGTCCATAGCTCCATTGGCGATGGCGAGTATATCGTATAGGAACTCATTTTGCGCCTCTTCGGTCAGGCCGGCCTCAAAGCAAAGGGAGATCATGCTGGCAGCTGTTTCGAGTGCCTCGGGTAGGAAGAGCTCATCGATTTCCCTCTCAGCACGGTCCCTGACGGAAAGCCTTCCTTCAAGGTATGCCCGCATCCTGTCCTGCGTGCCATACCGGCTTTTATTAAGCACTTCAAAGAGGTATTCGACAAGGCGCGAGATCTCCATTTTTTTGCTGATGGAGTCTTGGGTTTGCAGGTCGATTCCCTCGTCTTGCGAGGAGGTGTTGACTTGAATGGATTGCCAGATCCGCTGCAGTTGCCGATGGATGGCCTGGTTGAGCGCATAAGAGGTGCGCGTGTTGGTCTTCAGGGCATCCATGGTCCTGGAGAGATTCCTCTCTAATAGGGGGCTGTTCTTTAAGAACAGCTGCATCCCTAAGCTTAAGGCTGAATTGGCAATCCATTCGGGAATAAACAGAAGGGCATTTATGGTCCAAGTGCAGAAGATATTAAGAACGGTCAGAAAGGGATTAAGAAAATACAGGCTTGAAGTAGAGGGGATTTGGACATTGTAATATTTGGTGATGGCGTTCCTCCAATTAAACCTCGGGCCGTAGGCATCGAGGACAGTCGCCGAAAATGATTTGTAAAGCTCCGCCGGTTGCAGTCCTCCATTGCGCTGTGGGGATTGGATGGCAAGTTCTAGCATTTGCTGGAAATCGCGGGCCTGTCCGGTTGGTGTCTCTGCCGCTTCATTATAGGATGCGCTAAGGATGGCGAGCCAATTTCGCAGCTGCTTGATGATGTGGATCTCTTTTGGGTTCAAGCTGTCTTTAGGTGCATCTTGCCAGCGCTGAAAGGCTGCAACGCTGTTTGAAATGAGAGCATCTGAGAAAAAATTAAAGACATGGCCAGCAATAAAGAAAACCATTTTAGCCATCCATTTGGAAACAAGGGAACAATCGGACCGGTCGAGCCATTCATAGTAACGCGTTTGGTAAATTTCACTTAATGAGTCCAGCGGCGTATCGGGAGGGATGGCAATAAGGGATGCATAGAGGGCATCATCGGGCTCGAATTGCAAAAGGTATTCATTGATGAGTTTGATCGGCCCGTAGGCAGATGCCCTTAGCTTGAGCTTAAGGGATTCTTCAAGGATCATTTCACGGGAGACGCTGTGCGCGATGGGAGCCCTCGAAGGGTTTAAGGCTGCCTCGTGGTTGGAAATATTTGTCAGGAACGATGGGATCGCCGAAGGGCTTGACCTCACCGAATTCAGGGGAAGGCGAAAGCCTTGCAGGTACACTTGCTGCTGCTGCATGACCCGCTTGCACTCTTGCAAGGTTCCAACCAGCTCAGACCAGGAGCCGTTTTCCCTTGCAGCGTTCACCCGTTCAATTAACGGATCGATCGTTTCGATAATATGCTGATGCTCTCGATTCCGCTCGAGGTGTCCTTTGATCTTATCGAAGATGAAGACCATCATAGTGGCTAAAGAAGAGGCCGCTCTTTGCGACACGGCTTGGCCTGCTGTTCCCATGATCTGAGAGAGGACCGAGCTGCTCCGTTCCAACACCGTATTATAAGAGATCGAGCCGTCTTGTGCCTCTGAGGACGTGATAGGAGGCGTAGAGGCTTCTCCCGTCAGAGGAGCCGTTATTTCTTCCGTCAGAGGACCCGTAGTTGGCTCCGTGTTTGTCACAGGTCCCTGAGAAAATGTATTTGAGACCATTCTCTGCGGAAGATGTTCGAGCCTTTCAAGCAAGCGCTCGATCCGGTCGGCAAGGTGGTCTCCTGCGCGTATCAATTCCCCGACCACTCCCGTTTGGCCTTTGAACGCATTATCAACGCATTGGAACGCGGGCTGGCCTACCCTTTGGATTTCAGCATGGACAAGAGGGCTTGATTCATTTCGTATGAATTCCTGCAGATGCTCCCGATATGCTTGCAAGGTCCTCCACTGCTCTTCTGAAATCAAGGAACGGGCACGAAAAATCGCCTCTTTATCCCGATCTAAGTTTTCGAGCAGGCGGACTGCATTTTGCATGAGGGGGGCAAGCATTTCCCGCTCTGCTCCTTGCTGAAGGGCCTGATTCAAGAGGATAAGGGCGATCCGAGATTGCTTGACCGTCTCATGAGGTGTTGAAGTGAGCTCAGAGCGGAGCATCTGCACCGCTTGGGACAGGACGCTGTCGCTGCGGGTAACCAGGCTTCCTCGCAGCTCATCGAGAAGCCCCCCTTCTTCAGTAAGCTTGTGCCTTAACGAGTCGATCCCTCTTTGGACAAGTCCGCTTTCCTCGTCTAAAACAGCTGCGCTTAAAAACTCCAGGGCGCTGACCAGCGATCCATTATGGCGCATGATGGTGAAAGCCAGGATGGAAAGTCCATCATTGAGGTGCGCGCGCACAGGTTCACTGACTTCTAAGAGAGCGTATTGGTCGGAGGCGCCGTCAACTACGACTGGATGTTGCGTCGTTGGGTACATCGCTTGAAGCGTCAGAAGCAGGGTCCTTATCCTGTCTTGCCCTTCAGCGGAAATCTCTTGGTAAACAGAAGCATGCTGGTCAGGATCGACCAGGGCCAATTGGGTGCGCACTTCGGCAAGATGCGCAGAATGGGGCGAGGCAAGAAAACGGGCGATGGCTGTGCGCGCTGCGGCAAAAGCAGGCGGAGCTTGCCTTAATAGCGCCTGGTTGACCGTTCCTTGTATCCTTGAGACAATTTGCCCTTCATTGTTCTCGAATATTTCCGCAATGCGGGTCGACGCCCCTTCAATTGCCGCAGCGCCGCCCCAGTTAATGGGCGCAACAGTGGTGCTCGTGCCCCAACGCCACAAACGCTGGTACCAAGCAGGATCGTTTGACGGCATCGATGTCGATAGAGGCTGCTGTCGAAGGAAGCGTAAAGAAGGATCGGTGTTAGGTTCGGTTCGCGTAGCCATATATAGCAATACTTAAAAATAGGAATGGAATTTTTACTGTGTAGATTGATTGTCGTCAATCGAAACGAATTAAAGAAAAAATGCTTCTGTTTTTTTTGCCGCAAGTTTTATGCTTGTGAACCCATTCCTAAAAATCGACGAAAATTATTACTAGAGGGAATTGCAAAACTGCTTTGCCCGAAAAATTTGCAATTCCCTCCCCAGAATAGGTTCTTGGCATGAAAGAATTTAACGAACTGCTTGAAGTAGCTGAGAAGCTGCTAAGTCCTGAGGGCTGCCCATGGGACCAGAAACAAACTTTTTTGAGTTTGCAGCCTTATGTGCTGGAAGAAGCGCATGAAGTGATCGAAGCCGTCGATTCGAATGAAGACCGGCAGATCATTGAAGAGCTCGGCGATTTGCTCTATACGATTATTTTCTATGGAAAACTGGCCCAAAAAGAGGGGAGGTTCACCATGGAAGATATCGTTAGGACCGTCAAGGAAAAGCTGATCCGCCGCCACCCTCATGTCTTTGGGGAAGTCAAGGTCGACCATGTCGATGACGTTGTCAAGAACTGGGAGCAGATCAAAAAACAGGAGAAAGGGGGCCAAGCCGGAAAAAGCCGTTTGGACGGGATCCCTGCAACCCTGCCTGCTTTAGCTAGAGCGCAGAAGATCATTAAGCGGATCATCCGGTCGGAATCTCCTCTTGCCCAAGAACTTCTCGTGTCGAAAAAAGAGGTCAACGAAGAAGAGGCGGGCGAGGCGATGCTTCGGGGGATTGCTCAAGCGGAAGAATCTGAGATCGATAGCGAAAGCGCGCTAAGGCGGGCATTAGGCCGCTATGAAGCGCGCTTTCGGGAGTGGGAGTCCTTACTGTAATTTACCCTTTCAGATGTTGCAGATAAGGGATTAAGAACATGTGGTTCGTCAGCCCGAACTTGTAGGTGTCTTCCCGGCGGGCAAAGGTCATCAGCCCGTCCACGCGCTCTTTAACGCGTCCAAAGACGAGTTCAGTTGCCCAGTTCTTAAAGCTGTTCATATCCATCAGGGCCTTGTTGACATATGCCACAGGCTTGAAGACATTGTGCTTCGATTGCTCCGCGGTATGGATGCTTAAGATCTCTAAAGCCGGAGCGAGGTTCCGAAGAGCATCTTCCTTAATTCTCTTAACAGCATCTTCTCTGCCTTCAGCATCATGAGCTGGAAATACTTGATGCTGGAGTTGATTGAGCACGAGCTGGGTACGGATCAGCGCTTCCCTATGCTCAGCAGTCAAAGTCGATCGCTGGAACACGGAGCCTTCTTGGTCCATAACGAGTTGGATCGAAGCGGAAAGCTGGGTTGCAAGACCCGGAAGTTCAGAGCTCTCAATATCAGTTTTAATCGCATTTTTGAGGAGAAGCGCTTTCGTTTCAGCATCGACAAGGCGTTCGTCTGCAGTCTGGTAGCTTCTTCTCATCAATTCAATGTTTTGGCGCGCTGCAGCAAGGGATTCTCTCATTGTTCGCATGCGCGTTTGGACGTAGTTGGCGTCAAGAAGTTGAGATCCGCTGATCTGCTCCTGGAGCCTGGTGGTGTTGACGCGGATCCTATCTTTTTGCGCATTGACTTGGCCGGCAGATTGGCGCAGGCTTTCCAAGCATAAGCGTCTGTATTCGGCAAAGGCATTATCGAGCTGTTCTTGGAAGTTGCTGTTTTGGATCGCTTCGATCTGGACAAAAAGCCTTCTGCTCAAGTTGTCATCGTTTAAACTGCGGATCTGGGTCTTAAGCAGTTCGATGTTGGAGCGGATCTGTGCAGGGAGCATCAAAGCGCCGAACGCTTGGCTCTTTTCACGGACGATTTGGGCTGCTAAAGAAGCATCCGTTCCCTGTTCCATTGCAAATTGCATGATGGCGAGCGAGCGGTGCAATTCATTGAGCGAAAAAGCAAGCTGTCCGATCGATTCTGTCAACCCTTCTGTCAGCGCCGCTTGATTTCGGATCCGATTGGCCTGTTCTAAATGGTGCTCCAGAATGCTGATCTGGTCGCGGGCCCAGCTCATGTCCGCAAGCGTATGCGTGTTACCGCATAAACGTCGCGTGATGTCTTGGCTGATCTGCACCATGCCTTGAAGTTCTGGGTGGAGCTGAGCATGCTCTTCGATCTGCTTTTGGGCATTGCGCATTCTTGAAATATGCTCAACGTAAGGAGCTGAATTTTGCGCGACAGCGAGATAGCGGGACTTAAGCTCTTCTTTATTATCGGCGTTCAGCTGGCCTCCCTTTGCTTCAAACGATGAAGCGGAGCATTCCGTTTCATAAGCAAGAGCTTCTTGAAGGGCTGCTTTGAGCTTAGTCGTCGACTCGACCGAATTGAGGTCGGGCGATTCCGACAATGCTTGCAGATCGCGAGAAGCAGCTTGAGTCAGGGCCTCAGTCTTTCTTCGTAGATCGCCGATCTGGCGGTTCGTCTCCTGCTGTTCTTTTGTGCCCGTAAAGTCAAATTTCTCTTCCACAGCTGTTAGGATCGAGAGGTTGAGGATACGGTCTGTCAGTTCGGTGAGCTCTCTTTCCTTTGCGCTCACTTCGTCGATGGTATAGGATTCGCCTGCTTCGTAGACTGTGTTCACAAGGTTCGTAAACTTGTAAGTCAATTTATGGAGCTGATCTTCTTTGACCATCGTTCCGATCGTCAGCGCCATGATGTTCGTGACGTTCTCGATCACATCTTGAATGAACAGGTCGTCGACGAGCTTAACGGCATTGTGAGAAATCGATTTTCCATCGACAACGTCTCTCAGTTCATCTTTTGTTTGGCATTTGCTCTTTTGCAAAATTTCAAAGAGGTTTTTAACAAGTCCTGCAAGCTCGGTCCTTTTGTGCTTTGAAAAGGCGTCTTGGTGAACGGTGTTCCCATCGCTTTGAGCTTGGGCATATTCCTCTTGCATGACAGTCAGCACTTCTTGGAGCTGTTCGACAACAACGCAGTTAAGCGCATGCGTATAGCCGTTGACGTCCATGAGAGACCCAACGCTTTGGTTGATGATCGCATTGACGATCATTTCTTCATTGCCGACAAGTTTCTTGAAGAGCCAAGAGACGAAGCGATTTCCAGTGCACTTATTGATCACCTCTTCTGCAAATCCGGCATAAAGCTCGGAAGTGCTCTGGCCGAGGTTGCATTCAGGCTTGCTTAATTCAGCTTTCAGCATTTCAGAAAGACGGTCGCCAGGTTGGGGATTATGAGCGACCCGTTCATAGGCGCCCCCGAGGATCGTCAAGTAGCGGGTGAAGTTGTTGATCAACATGTTTTTCAACGTGAGGAAGTCATCGCCTTTGTTCTCATCGATGAACTTAAACGCTTCTTCTAAATAGGTCGTGCTCAAATTCTGAATGAATCTGTTCAGGACGTACGAGAAAAGGAAGTAGGCAGCGTGCGCAACGCCTCGTTTAAACCAGCCGACATGAGCATTTTCCAATTGTCTAAAGAACGCGGCTTTTAAAGCAGCTTCAGGATCTTCCTGCCTTTTTGCATCGCGCATCAAGGTGAAGTACATCTGATCGCTTACAGGGGTCAGCCCGCAGAATTTTTCATAGATGAGCTTGATCGCTAAGTATTTTGTCGTGTTGTCGACAAACTTCTGCTTCTCTTCCTGCGCTTTGACCTTCCAATCGACTTCTTCATCGACACTAGTCCCAGGGCTTCTTTGAAGGGCATTTCTCAGTTCCGAGATGTTGGTTAAAAATGGAGTTTCAGGATTTCCTACAGGTTCTCCCAGCGTTCCAATTTTTGGAACCCTGAACCCGTTGATATAGATCTTAAATGTGTTGAACAGGTCCAAGCTGCCTTTAAGGGCGCTCTGAAGTTCAGAGATCGAACCGGACGCTTGAATGCGAGTGACTTGGGCGATTAAGCTCTTGAGCATCTCGCGGGGACGGTCGAAATTCTCTCTTCCTTCGATCGACTCTAATGAGCCTTCCAAAGCATAAAGAAGGGACCCGGCGACGCTTGTCACTGCTTTTTGCGAAGCGAAATGGGCGCCTTCAGCTAAGGCCTGCCCGAGGAATTCGCTTGCTTTCTTCAAATAGCTTCCTATGGTCACTTGCTCTGTCTCATCGACAGGAGTGGCTTCGTCGATCGGTCCGGAAGCTTCGGGGTCCCGTCCCATGAAGGCATCGTACATCGCTCTTGGAAGCTTTTCGAAACGCGATAGCAATGGGTCGAGCCCTTTTGTCACGGCGTCGGTAAACTTGTCGGCATATCCTGCTTGGGCGTGGAAGTGGTAATTGAGGACAGAAAGGGCCGTTTTAAGGACAGGGAGGATCTCCTCTTTCCTTGGCAATATCTCGCCCTGAAAACCTTGCAGGTGCGGCAGCAATCCTTGCAATATTTCGATATCGTCGTCGCGCAAAGGTGGATCTTGGAAGACCTCGTCTTGATTTCTGACCAGCCGTTCGATCGCTTGTCCTAGATTTGCGGCATGCCTGAGCAGTTCAGCCCGGGGAGTTCTCTGTGTGACGGCTGTTTGCAGCTTGATCAGAGCTTCCCTTGCTTCGCTTAAATGGGGGTGGGCGGGATCGGTAAGCCGTCTTCCTAACTGCTCAACAATTCCGTCGTCTTGCATGACCGAATGGGTCAATTGGTCGGCAAAGGCTTTCGCCGTTCCGCTGACAATGCCCCCTTGGACCTTCACATGGTGATCTACGACCGCAATTGCAGGTTGCAGGACCGGAGCCAGCTCTTGAACGCTTGGCGCAACTGTTTGTGAAAAACGTCCGAGGTCCCGTTTCAAGTTGGAAAGTGCCAGCAGATCTCCATCGCGCAAAGGAGCGCGCGAAAAGACGGCTAGACGCTCTCTTTCGAGCGTGTCAATATTTCTAATTAGATTTGTCGCCAGCGCATGCAGATGGGGTTTTGTCGCTCGCTTGGCCATCGCATCTTTCAAAAGAGCCATCGACGATGCGCATTGGGTCAAAGCAGGATGCGTCGTGCCGTTGAGACGTTCGCTGAGCTGGTCGAGAGGGCCATTAGGCTGAAGAAGAGTTTGCGAAAATTGAGTGGCCAAATTGTCCGTTGTCCTTGCGATGATTCCTGCTTGGGTCACACAATGGTGATTGAGCATTTCGCCAACTCTTTGGAAATGATCGCGCATAGCATCGTGAGAAGGGCAAGCATCTGCGGTGAACTGAGCAAGCTCATGCTGCAATCCGTGAATCTTGTCGAGATCGTCAAAGCGCAGAAGGCTCTTTGCAAAGACAGCCGCATGGTCGAGGTCGATTTGCCCAAGGGTTGCCGCCAAGGCTTGGCTTAAGCGCAATAGGTCGGCGTGCGATGCGCTCTGTTCATAGGCCTTTTGCAGATCGCCCAATTCTTTTCGCGCTTTGATCAGCTGAGGATGCGCGGTTGCGTTGATCCGGTCATTGAACTGGTCGATGAGTCCTTGCGGCTGGACGAGGGCTTTTTGCAGTTGGTCGACAAGCACTTCGCCGGTCCTTGCTGCGATCCCTTGCTGGTTATGGTGGTGGTGCTTGAGGACTTCTATCCCTTGTGTCAGCACACCTTGAATTTCAGCGGATGTTGGGATCGGGCTAGAGGCAAAGCGTCCAAGTTCTCGTTGAAGAGCTGTGAGTTTGTCCAGATCATGGTCTCGTAAGGCGTCGTCTTTAAAAATCGTTGCGTGCTGGCCTAAGATTTCTCCAACTCCAAGGAGCAATTTAGCAGCAACTTGACTCTGTTGAGATGCGGCAGCATTTTTCAAAGAGAGGTCTTCAAGCTCTTTAGCTTTGAGAAGCGCTTCTGAGATTTTCGGGTGGGCAGTTGCGTTAAGGCGATCATTAAAACGATCGAGGAAAGCGCCCGGCTCATTGAGCTTTTTATCGAGAACTTTCGCTGCTTTCGCTAGGATCCCGTGCTCTTCATGGTTGAGCTTTGTGTCAAGAGTAGCGAGGAGGCCATCTTCTGCTTGCAATTTTTTGTTGAGAAGATCGATCGCCTTGGCAAAAGTTCCTTCTTCTTCATCTAAAAGCTGGGTCGTTAAATCCGATGCCGCTTGAGTCAGTTCAGTCTTCAAATAAGTCGTGGCCTTGGTCAGAACTCCTCGTTCCGAGTCCAGAAGGCCGGTATTTAAAAGGCGCATAGCCTCGTCGAGTACTCCTCCCTCGTCGACAAGAGTGCGCCTGAAGCCATCGATTGGTCCTCCAATCTCAAACAATTTCGCATTTAGCAAATCGATAGCTTGCGTAATGATGTCCTGCGCGTCGTTGTCGATCCGAGCAACAAGAGAGGCCATAGGCCCGTCTTGAGCGATCAACTGCTCCTGCGCAGCTTTTAAAATGGGTAACAAAACAGGTGTTGCCGGATCTGTCAAGCCCGAATTGAGCTTGGAGAGAGCTGTCATTTCTCGTTTGAGCTTATCGGAAAGCTGTTCGAGCGTCGTCGCTTGAAGAGCTTGTTCCGGTGTTGTATTTTTGGCTTGGACGATTTTCAGCGCAGCATTGAGCTGAGATAGGATCGTTGCCCGGCGGTTGCCTGGCAGGTCTTCCGCACCCGATAATTCCGCGTCGATCAAGCGATCGATCTCTTGCAGAGTTAATCGTTCGCTTGGTAAGAGGCGCTTTGGCTCTGCAGCTGTTGATTCATCTGCGCTTAAACGGCCTTGGATCAACGCTTGAGCATCCCTGAAGACAGAAGTCTGCTTGTTCTGGAGCTGAGGTTGTAGGAACTGGATCGCTTCCAAGATGGGCCTGTCCGTTTCTTTGAACTGATGGTGAGCAAGTCGCTGGGGTGTTTGTCCGAGTGAAACCCAGTTTGAGCGCAAACGCGTTCTAGCTTGGATTAAAAGCCTTCTGGTCCCTTCTTCAAGCGGGTTTAGAAGTGTCGCGAGCGCCCCTTCGCTGCCTTGCAACTTCGATTCGATGAGATCGATCGCTTCTTTGATCGAGGCCTCATGGGAAGCAATGTGCTTTTGAGCAATGAGCTGTAAAGTTTGCGCCAACAGGACGCATTCGCCTTGAGTCCAAGGAGCCGCTATCCCTTCCGTTGGATGCAGTTTCCTTTCCAAAAGCGTTTGTCCGCGCAGCAGGGCCTCTTGGTCCGATGTGCTTAAATCCCTTTTTAGGGTGTGGAGAAGTCCTGTAGGAGCATTCAGCTGATCGAGCAGGACGTGAAGCGCTGCATTTGTCCGGGTTGCGATTTTGTTCTTGGCAATTTCAATGGCCTGTTTGACCAGAGCTTTTTCTTCCTCTTTCAATCCCTCTTGAGGAGCATGCAGGGAAGCGGTTGTCTTCTGGCGCAGTAACGCAAGTGCGCCATTGACAACCCTTCTCTCTGATTCATCTAACATGCCCCTTAAACTATCAGGGGATTCGCTGAATAATTGGGATAACTTTTTCTCGACAGGCAAAAGAGAACTTTGGCTGGCGTCGAACAATTTTGCTTTCAGGATATCGATCGCCTGGCCGATAAGACCAGATTCATTTCCGACGAGCGCCTCTTGGAGGAAGGCCATCGCTTGGACAAGCGATCCTTGGTGCCGTTCCACCATGACATGGATCACTTGGGAAAGCCTCTCGAGATCTTCTCTATGAGCTGTAACATCGACAGGAGTTGAAGACATGGTTGAAACAACTGACGAATCAGGAACCAAGGCCTGGAACATCAGCTGCATTCTCGTAATAATTTCTTTGCCTTGAGGAGAAAGATCGGGAACGAGTTTCTGCAAAGTCTCTTCATTCAAAGTCGCTATGCATTGATGAGCTTGTATCGCTAATTCGGGTGTTAGGGGAGCTGATTGGACCAGGACAGCGTCTAAGATTTCTTTTAATCGGAAGAGTTCCTGGGGAGGTCTTTTGATCAGCGCATCGGTGAGTAAAGTTTTGACTTGGTCGGCAATGGGACCGTTCGGTTGGAGCATGGTTGTCAGTTCGCGCTGGCCGCCTGAGACGACACCGGATGCTAGACCGTCGCCGATCGGGTTAACGACCCATGCGAGAGGACGGGATGCATAGTAGGCTGTTCCAGAAAGAAAGTTGCCGGTCGCAGAAAGGCCTCTTCTCCACCAAGACTGCTGCTGGGGAGCTTGTGTGGAAGGAGACGGATTTGATGAAACAAATAAACTATCAGTAGGATTAGTTTGGAGGGACATACTAATTACCTGTTTTATTGCATTTTTATTATTTAGTCGCAGTTAATTATAGCTTTAAGTTCACATAGTTTCAACTTAATAACAAACTTGATTTATAGTGTAATTTTTATGTATTGCATATTTTAAATTTGTTTAATTGATTTATGTGCTAATTAAAAGTTGATTTATTCAGTTGAGTAGGAATAAAATTTTTTACAGCTATTTACTCATTTTTTGACTGGATCTGATCGGAGTTGAAAAGACTTTTTGAGAGGTCAAACTAACGAGAGGCTATTGAATTTTTTAGTATCTGAATCGATTTAAAATATTGATTTAAATAGCTGATAATTAGTTCTTTAAAAATTGATGTTCCATGAGGTTCACGAGAAGATTGCAATCAGAGGCTATTTTCGGTTATACAGTAGTGAACTTAAAAATTAATTTCCTATACTGCTGATAGAAACTTGGATGGATCATATGGAAGTTGCGAGCAAAGAGAGTGCCAAAGGTGCGTCAGGATATCGAAAGCTTCCTTGGAAGGTCCTCTTTTCTGCAGGGCTCCTGATGGGTTTTTCCGAGCCTCTGATGGCAGCTCACGATATCAACCTTAACGATCATTGGAACCTGACCGGTGATTTTGTCTTCATGCGCCGGCAGTATTCGACGTCGAAGGCCGTTGTCAAAGATTTCGACAAAATACGCTTTTGCGGGCATTGCCGGGATTTCTCTGTTCTTAGAACGAATGGCCTGATCAACGAGCAAGGATTTGAACCGGGATTTCGCGTCGGAGCGACGTACCGCAATAATCCTAAAGAGAGCTTTGAAGGCCTTTTTCTCTGGGTTGCCGAATGGGACGGGCAGAAGGAAAGGAAGGGAAATGAAAGCCTTTTCTTTGGTTTCAAAGATCCCAATTATGATGGGGATTACATCTTTGCCGATGAGGCCAAAGGAGACTATGACACCCAGTTCTGGACCACAGAGGCAAATTATTGGCGCCATTGGACGCCGCGCAATGTCGATTATTTTTCCTTATCGGGCATTTTCGGGCTGCGGTATTTCCACTTCAACGAGGGCCTTGACATCACCTATGTGAATCCTCCTGACAAGAGCCACTACAAGATCCATACGAAAAGCGATGCTTTCGGAATTCAGGGCGGTCTTGATCTCCAAGTGAATCCATCGAAGACTTTTCATTGGGAAATGTTCGCTAAGTTCGGGTTCATGATGGACCACGAAGAGCAGAAGCAGCTCTTAAGAGACCTCAATGATACGGTGACGTTGCGCAACTTGAAGCGGCAAAAATGGCAGAATGGTTGCTTTATCGACTTGGCGGCATGGTTCGATTTTCAATTTAAAGACCATCTTAACTTGCATGCGGGATACGAGATGATCTTTCTGTCGAGCGTCTGCGCAGCAGAAGATCAAATTAGCAGACGTCTGACATCGGGAGCTGGAAAACAGATCGATACGAACGGCACGGCCATCATCCATGGACTGTTCGCAGGGATGACCATTAGTTTTTAAGGAAAATCAGGGTAAAAAAAAAGCCGGAGATTTCTCCTCGCATCAAACTGCATCCTTAAGGCTGCTACCTTCCGGTCCTGACCTGGTTCAGACCGTTTGACTCGAGAGGGTCCCCGGCAAAAGAAAAGATTTATGATACCATGCAGCTTCTTTTCTCAGCAAGCCACTAAATCCTGGAAAGATGTAAAAAAAATGTTGATATCTTGTTATCAATACTTTTGTTTGCAAACGATCTCTGGATATTAAGTTAGTTTCCGAATCGCTACAGCTGCGGACAAGGGATGCTCCATAGGTACGGATCGGACCCATACTTGATTTACAAGGATCCAATTATCGCCATGACAATCCCACTGGCTGATGTTGTCCTGCAATCCTAGACCAAGAGCTTTGAAACAAGCTTCTTTTCTATTCCAGATTTCCCAAAAACGGACGAGGGTCTTTTCATTCTCACGAGGGTTGTTTACGTAGGCCTGTTCCTTAAGAGAAAAACAATCGCAAATGAGTTGCTCCATCCCTTCAAAGGGGCGGATAGTCTCGATATCGATTCCCACAGGAGCTTCCCAACTGAGCGCGATGGCTACCCACTCTTGGCAGTCGGAGAGATTGAAATTCAGGGATTCATTAGGAAGAAAGAGTTTGCCCCCGGGCAAGGCCTCTAATTTGAATGTGGAAGAACCTAAATAGCGTTCGAGGATTTCACAAATGTGCTGTTCATGAGAGGATGTTGTCTTTCCTACCCAGATATGAATAGCGGTTTTGTCCTCAGGTGGATCATCTGTAAAAAACAGAACTTTTTTATCCATAGAATTTACACATCACTCTGGCAAAAATCCGATCTGCGTATAATAGTCGATATACTTCATCAATAGCTTTTTGTCGATTTTTGGGCATTTGAGACCAGATCCTTTTAATGCTGCATGCACATGGCTGGAATCTAAGGTGACGACATCGATTGGTTGAGATAAATCCTGGTCTGCTAACAGAGCGGCAAGCGCCTGTAACTGCGGATCTCCTTCTGCCGTGGCATGCTCGACCAATGTTTTTTTCCAAGTGTGATAATCTGTCAGCTCCAAAGGTATCCCAATCTTTTTTATGAACTTGAAAATATCCGTGTAGGAGATCAAATGGGGACTGACGACATGAAATTCAGAATCGATCCAATCCGGCTTGGTAGAAATGATGCGGATCGCTTCGCATAGGTAGTCAACGGGAGTGAGATCATCATATAAATCCACCTGAGGGGCGAGTTTAAGATGGACAGATGCCTGGACCACCCGCCAGAGGAAGTCTCCGGTTGGGCCCGACCCAATTTTGGAATCGCCGCACACCCGCGGTAATCGATAAATGTTGCAAGGTATCCCTCTAGAGCGGGCGATGTGGATCAGTTTTTCGCCGACCCATTTGCTCTGAGCATAACCATTCGAAAGATCATTGCTTTGCTCGATATCGGCATCTTCTGGAACGGGCATGGTTTTGATCCCTTCGACCACAGCGACAGTGGAGATAAAATGAAGCGGTTTCAGGCGGTTCATGCTTGCCAATCGGAGGGTTTCATGGGTTCCAAGTACGTTTGCGCTCTTGTGATGCTCATAGGACATGGCATGGTTGACAAACGCTCCGAAATGGAAGATCGAATCGATTTTGGCAGAAAGGTCTTGAAAAACCTCCATTTTAAGTCCAAGCAGCGGCTCTTTCAGGTTCCCGGCAACAGCGGTAATTCTTTTTTCATACTCAGGCTTCCATATCAAATACTTGTGCAGCGTCTCAATTAGACGTTGCAAGGCCTCTTTTTCCGCAGGAGCACGGCAGAGGCAATAGATTTTTGCATGGGTCTTCTCGAGTAAATCCCTCAAGAAGAATGCACCGACAAAACCGGTTGCTCCAGTTAGGAATATGGTTTTGGGATCGGTATATTGGAAGTCCATGACAGGCGCTGCTTCTTTGGAATCGATGGAAGGTTCTAAAACGGCTTCCCGATTCCTCCAGGTTGCAAATGGTTGAACAGCTTGGACCGATTGTTTTCCTTCCTTCAGCATTTGATCGATCCGATCGGCAAATTTTTCAAGGGTTGCATATTCAAAAATCAGGCTGACGGGAACTTCTAGCTTGAGTGTTTTCCGAATGGAAGAGTTGAGCTGCATAGCCAGAATCGAATGGCCTCCGATATGGAAGAAATCATCCGTTCTGCTGACTTTTGAAACTTTCACGAGCTGGCACCATATTTCTGCAACGGCCTTCTCAGTTTCCGTAATAGGAGCTTCGAAAACTCTTTCTTCCAAAGAGGCTGTCGGCGAGGGGAGTTTCCGCTTGTCGATCTTGCCGTTGGGATTAAGCGGGAACTTGTCCAGGAATACAAAGTAGCTCGGCACAGAGTGCTTGGGAAGCTTGTTGCTGACATATTCGCGGATTTCGCCAAGAGAAAGGGTTTCACCTTCTTTGGGCTCAATGTAAACGACCAGATGCTTCTCATGGGGATTGATCTCCTTGGCGATCGCGACGCAATCAGCTACTTTGGAGTATTCGCGGATCACCCCTTCTACCTCGTCGAGCTCGATGCGGAAACCCAGAATTTTAACCTGCGTATCGATACGTCCTAAGTACTCGATTGTTCCATCCGGAAGATAGCGGGCCAGATCCCCAGTTCGGTACAGTTTGCCCGGGCCGAAGGGGTTCGGGATGAATTTCTCGTTGGTCCGCTCTGGATCTTTTAAATAGCCTAATGCCAGTCCATCGCCTCCGAGCAGCAGCTCTCCATGAGCGCCAACGGGGACTGTCTGAAGATTTGCATCGACTATGTACACTTGAGAGCCTTGGACAGGGTGTCCGATTGGAACAATTAGCGAGCTTGAACGGACTAAATGGGTCGTCGCAATATGGCTTTCCGTAGGTCCGTAGGCGTTGACGATCTTGCAGTGAGGCAGCTTCTCAAAAGCGACTTTTGCATGGTGCGCCGACATGACTTCTCCCGTAGAAGAGAAAAAGCGGACGTTCTTTAAATAGCCGATCCCATCTTCGACCATCATGACGAACAAACGGGCGGTCAAGTATAAGTGGGATACTTGTTCATCCACCAAAAATTGGCCAAGTTTTTCGGTAGAGAACTGGGTTT
Source organism: Verrucomicrobiota bacterium (assembly GCA_018239665.1). Classification (GTDB taxonomy): domain Bacteria; phylum Chlamydiota; class Chlamydiia; order Chlamydiales; family Rhabdochlamydiaceae; genus Acherontichlamydia. Next base: position 28,085 of record JAFEGV010000015.1, read on the forward strand.
GAGGGAAGATGCACAGTGTCGCGCCGTTGAGAAGGGCTCCCCAAGCTTCCGCTGCCATCATATCAAAGGAGATATTGGAAATTTGGAGCATTCGATCTCCTTTGCCAATCATCATCCAGGTCGGTTTTTTAAGAAGGCGGACGATCCCAAGGTGGGGATATTGGACTCCTTTGGGATTGCCAGTGGAGCCTGACGTATAGTTGATATAGGCCAGATCGAGGGGATCGATCGGGGTATGAAGATCGGATGCCTCATAGGAGGTGAAATCCTCTTCGCCATAGCAGACCAGCTGCAGTTTTTCGGTCGGAAAATCGCTCACAAAGTTTCGTTGGCTGATCAGGACGTTCAACCCAGTATGTTCAATCATATACAGCTTTCTTTCCATTGGATAGCTGGCATCGATAGGCACATAAACGGCGCCTGTTTTTAAGATGGCAAGAACGACGACGACCAGGTCATCCGACCTCTCTAAATAAACTCCGACGAAATCCTGCTTTTTTACTCCTAATTTTTGGAGATGCCGCGCAAATTGGTTTGCCTTCTGGTTGAGCTGTTGATAGCTCAGGGATTTCCCGTGAAAGCGCAACGCTTCCGTATTTGGAAATTTCTTGACCATTTCTTCGAAAAGCTCCGGCACGCCCCGATCCTGCGGATACTCGATGCGCGCCTCGTTCCATTTGAAAATGATCTCTTCCAGTTCTTTTTGCTTGAGCAGCGAAAGAGTTCCGATTTTTTCATCCGGACTTTTGACAATGCTATGCAACAGTGTTTGAAAATGAGAGAGCATTCTCTCAATCGTTCCTTTTTCGAAAAGATCGGTGGAATATTCCATCCGGCATTCAAAACCCTCTTCCCGATCATAGATGAAAAGAGTTAAGTCGAATTTCGCTGTGTTGGTCTCAATGGGGATCTCTTCGAGTTTGGCATCTCCAAAACGGATGGACGACCTTGTGATCGTGTCAAACACAAACAGGGTTTGAAAAAGAGGGTTGAAACTCGGATCTCTTTCGGGATTTAGGGCGTTCACAACCATTTCAAGAGGAACATCAGAGTTTTTATAGCAGTCTGATAGATGACGGTTTAAATTCGATAGAAAGAGGGAGAAAGAGGGATTGCCTGAAAGGTTTGACCGGACGACAAACATTTGGAGAAAATACCCGATCAGGGGATCTAGCTCATGTCTTGTCCGATTTGCAAAAGGAGTCCCCACGACCAGGTCTTCTTTTCCGCTATAGCGGAAAAGGAGGATTTTAAAGGCGGCAAAAAGCAAAGCATAGGAAGTAGAGCCCTCTATTCTTGCCAGTTCTTTCAAACTTCGGCTTAAGCCCGCAGGTAAATGCACCGTTTCCGTCGAACCCTTCCCAGTAAAGAACGTTGGCCTTGGATGATCCCAAGGCAGCTCGAGGAGATCGGGCGCTCCGGCAAGAGACTGTTTCCAAAATTCTAATTGTGTTTGCGTTTCTGGTCTTTGGAGCCTTTTTCTTTGCCAGAGAGCATAATCTCCGTATTGGATGGAAAGCTCTGGGACCTCTTTAGAGTTATAAAGAGACGTCCATTCCTTAAAGAGATTGTTGAAGGAAAGAACGTCAAAAATAATGTGATGGACGCGAATGGCGAGGAGGTGGAGGTCCGGTTCAATTTTGAACAGCAGGGCTTGGAAGAGAGGTAATTGAGACAGGTCCATTCCTTCAGTCATTTTTCCCCGCATCAGCGATAGAGCTTCCTTTTCGTTTTTTAGCTCAAACTGGAGAAAATAGTTTTTTCCATGAGGCTCGATCCATTGGAGATCAATACCGTCTTTTTCAACAAAACGTGTGCGCAAGGTCTCATGGCGCTGGACGATCTTTTCCAATGATTTTTGCAATTTGGAGGGATCGATCTTTCCTTTGATCCGGTAGGCATAAAGGACCATGTACTGGAGCTTAGATTGCGGATTGAGTTTGTCGATCAGCCAGAGGGATTCCTCATTTAAGGAAAGGGGAATCGGTGAAAACTCTTCCCGTTTGGGAATAGATTCCGCTTGTTCCGAGATCTTCTGAGTTTCGACAACTGCGGCCAAATCGGACAGAATAGGATTTTGGAAAATAGCTCCAGCATTGATTTCACAATGAAAGATCCTTTTTAATTGCGAGGCTGTCTGCATTGCATGAATAGAATCGCCGCCGATTTTAAAAAAATGGTCATCGCGATTGATCGATTTTCGATGAAGAATCTTGAGCCACACTGCAGCAATAGTCTTTTCAGTCTCCGTTTTAAACGTGGTTGCCCTCTCTTCAACACGGTCTGGCGCTTTAAGGGCTTTTCGGTCTACTTTCCCGTTGGGGGTCATCGGGAATTTATCCAGGATAATGAATGAGCTTGGGACCATAAAAGAAGGGAGTCTAGCGCCAGCCCATCTTCTAAGCTGTTCCGGATCGATTTTCTTTTTACCCTTTGCTTCGACATAGGCGATCAGCCTTTTATCCCCTGGGACATCTTCAAGGGCCATAGCGATGCAATCAGCAGCGTCGTGGTACTCGCGTACAGTTTCTTCAACTTCGCTGAGCTCAATGCGAAAACCTCGGATCTTGACCTGTGTGTCAATGCGCCCTAGGAAAGAGAGGTTTCCGTCGGGAAGATAACGGACTAGGTCGCCGGTGCAGTAAAGCTTATCTTTTCCGCAAGGATTGGGGATGAATTTATCCGACGTAAGGTCTGGACGGTTAAGATAGCCTTTAGCAAGTCCATCGCCTCCGGTGCACAGCTCTCCGTTAGCTCCAAAAGGAACAAGCTGCCGATTCCTGTCCAAAATATAGACAGAAGTATTCCCGATCGGACGGCCGATAGGAACTTCATGTTCGATGATCTTTGAATCGAAGATCTGGTAGGAGGTCGTATGCGTCGTATTCTCTGTATGTCCGCAGGCATTGATCACTTGGCAGGAAGGCAAATTTTCAAAAGCAATTTTGGCATGCTTGGCCGACATGGCGTCTCCAACCGAGCATATGCAGGCAACCCCCTTCAAATGTTGCAGCGCCTCTTCCACCATCACAATGAAGAGGCGTGAGGTGAAAATGATTTGTGTGACTTTTTCTTCTGCAATAAATCTGCCCAGCTCATCAGAAGAAAGGGTGATCTGAGGGTAGATGCACACTGTCCCGCCATTAAGAAGAGCCCCCCATAATTCATGAACAAGGGCATCGAACGAGATATTCGAAATCTGCAAGAAGCGGTCATTAGGCAAGAAAGAGGCCCAGTTTGGATTCTTGACCAACCGGTTGATGCTCCGATGATAGATCTGCACACCCTTGGGATTTCCTGTCGTTCCCGATGTGTAATTGACATAGGCCAAGTCTAGAGGCTTGATCTTAAGGTAAAGGTTAGTCTGAGCATACCCGCTCAAATCGGTCTGGTTTAAGAAGAGCAAGCTGAGGTTCTCTTTGGGGAACTCTTCGCTAAAAGCTTTCGATGTGATCAGGACTTTCAACTTGGTGTCGTTGATCATATAAAGCTTTCTTTCCATCGGATAGCTTGCATCGATTGGAACATAGATCGCACCGGCTTTTAAGATCCCCAAGATCCCCACAAATAAGTCGATCGAGCGCTCTAAATAGATCCCGACAAAATCCTGTTGTTTCACCCCTTTGTCTTGCAGGTAGCGCGCCAGCTGGTTCGCTTTTCGATTAAGCTCTTCATAGCTCAAGCTGTTTCCCTGAAAGCGCAAAGCGGCATTCGTTGGATATTTTTTTACCGTTTCCTCAAAAATGGCGACGACGCTCTTATTGCGAGGATAGGCTCTTTTAGGGCCCGGTCCGATTTTAAGAAGCTTTTGTTTCTCTTTTTGTGTTAATAGCTGTAAAGCGCCTATCCTTTTTTGGGGGTAGGTGATGAGTTCTTTTAAGAACACTTGAAAATTTGCAGCCATCCTCTCGATAAAATCCCGATCTTGAAGGCTTACCGGATACTCAAAAGAAAGATGGATCGAGCTTTCCTTTTCAATTGCATGCAAGGAGAGATCGAATTTTGAGCTTCCTGTAGCAAGATCGATTTTTTTTGATTCAATGCCCGATAGGTGAAAAGCGTTGGCTGAATCGCTATCCATAGAAAAAAAGACATTGAAAAGAGGCTCCCGCACGTGAGCTTCCCTAATCCCAGCTCTTTTGACGATCTCTTCATAAGGACAGTTTTGATAAGACTTTGCCTTATTGTGCCATCGGTTTATTTGTTTGAGCAGCTCTAGGAAATTCATCTCTGCTGTCATTTGAAACCGCATAGGGATCGTATTTATATAGACCCCTAACTGCGCTTCGAGTCCTTTGGGCCTAAGATCGACCGGATATCCAATAAGAAAATCTTCTTGCCCAGTATAGCGGTAGAGAAATGCCCCAAAAGCGGCCTGTAGCAAACTGAATAACGGCGTCTTTTTAATTTTTGCAAAGCGCTGAAGCTGTTTGGACAAGACCGGACTAAGAGCAGAATTGACGACGTCCCCCTTCCGAATGTTTTCATGAGGGTGGGAGCTGGTTTTGGGGAGTTCCAAGACGAAATTTGCCCCCTGTAGTAATTTCTTCCAATAAGCAGAACCTTTCTTCGATTCTTTGATGACATCGATTCTTTTGAACTTAATTTTTCCAGTCGAACGATGCCCATTGTACAATTCGGAAATTTGTCTTAAGAATATTCGGGTAGAATGACTATCTGCAGTAACAAGATGCATGTTGAAAAAAAGAAGATATTCTCGAGGTCCTAAGATGGCAAGCGATGCCTCAACAAACGGTGGAACATCGATAGGAATCGGCTCTTTTGCCTTGGTACTCAGGAATTCAAGCGCTTTCTGAAACCGCTTTTTTTTTTCTATCGAAGAGAAGTCTTCTTTCAGAAGAGGGATCGATTTGTTGTTTAGTTCTGGATGGACCTTTCCAAGGATCCTCAGATTTTTTTCAATGCTGCCGATATCGAGCTTCCCTTTCAGATGGAAGGCCATGGGCTGGTTATATGTCGGCCACCCAGCATCAAGTTGAGAGGCTTCATAAATTCTTTTCTGAATACGAGTAAGAGATTTATTCATTTGACAATAGATGCCCTAATTTTTGATTAAAAGAGTGATGATTCCACAGTAATTATTCAATACAAGAACGAAAAGATTACCTACAAGAGCTAATTATACAGAAATATACACAGAGAGATTCAAAAATTGGAATTTGGCAATGCCGGTTAGCGCTTAAGGACGCATTTACCAAACTTGACGGAGCAAGAGATCTAATTAAACTTGGGCGGTCTGTTCAAAATAAAGGCGGAACCATGTTTCAAGGACGAGAATGCCCCAGAGTTCTTGAAAGAAGAGGTGGGGATGTCTTGTGAAATTTTTCATTTGTTCAGAGAGCCAAGCAGCTGAGAGGATCCCTGCATCAACAAGGATGCTCGATTTGAGCTGGTCGGTCAGTTGTCTATATTCCATCGTTTGCGCCCAATGAGGCAAGGAGGGGACAATCCTCTTCTGCAATGGTTTTCTCCCTTTGAGCAACAGATCGTTCAATGAAAAGTGGGAAGGGGTTTCCGGAAGGGAAGCGATCCATTCGATGATTGTGTGGTTCAGGTAAGGAGCGTGCCGTTTCAGGCCGAAGTGGGCGCACAGCCGCACTTCCGTCGGAAGAACATCGGAAGGAAGCTTTGTCTTAAAATAGAGGTAGAGAAGAGAACCAAGTGTTGGGCCTAATTTTTCAAGCGCCGGAAAACGGTGGAGGAAAATTTCGGGATTGATCGGTTTTAATAGGGTTGAGTGCAAATCTTCAAATTCATCGGAAGTAAAGAGCGCCGACTGGTTCAAAAATGCCTTGTGCCAGGGATGGGTGTTGGCGGAGCGGAGCATCGCGTAGGCGCTTTTGAGGTGGATTTTCGATAGAAGGGGGATGATGAGATGTTTCTTAAGGGAGCGGTTCAGGCGATCGTAGATCAAAGATTTGGATAGCTGGGGCGGTTGGATCTCCTGATATAGCCATTGGAGAGACCCCGTTAAAAAAAACAGATCGGTCTTTTGCTGTTTTTTTAAAGATTGGCAGAGTAAGTAGCGTGCTGGAAAATTCAGGTCGGCAATCGGCTCGTCCAAAGCCCATATCATCTCAGGCAATTGGGCAAGGACCTCGCTCGGTTTGAAACAATCGGTGTGATCTGCATGGACGGTCAAGGAGCTGTCTTCTAATTCTTGGGGAAGTGTGGCCTCAGGCTCATTAAGGTCGCTAACAAGGACAGGCGAGTGCGCAGAGGACAAGCGGGACTTCCAGCTGAGCCGGATCAGTTCTTCAAGCTCCTCTTTGCGCGCGCAGAGGTTCTTTTTTTGGATGAAAGCGTTATATGCCCAATAAGGGCGTATGAAGAGGTTATTGTCGCGCGTATAGCGCAGATAGTGCCCTGGCTGCAGCTTAAAGACTCCGCGGACAAGAGTTTTCTCCTGAGGGATAAATCCAAATGCCATGTAATAGGAGAAGGCCTCCAGATCAGGAGATCTAGAGATGAGATCGGAGTTTAAGATGATTTTCAAGGAATTGGCGAAAACAAATGTGTTCTGATGCAGGCACCAATAGAGAGGCTGTTCTCCTATCCTATCGCGAAACAGCAGCAGCTCATGACGTTCTATGTCCAAAAGGGCAATAGCGAAAGAACCGTCGAGATAGAGGGGAAACTCCTCCTTGTACAGATCATACAAGCATCCGATGATCTCTTCGGGAGCTGAGCTGGCAAGGCTGATCCGTTCTGCTTCGAGCCTCTTTACAAGTTCAGAAAAATTATTGATCTGACCTTCGAAGAAGATCATTTTGCGACGATGGCGAAATAGGCGATCAGATCCTAATTCGAACCGGCCTTCTCTCGTGATTTTTTTTGGAAAGGTTGCGGATAAGGCGAGCATCTTTTTTGTCAGACACTCGCCAATTTCTGATTCAGGGTAGACCGTTCCTGCAAAGAAAGGCATTAGACCTCTTTCGAAACTTCAATTGTCCATTAAAATTGTTCTTTCTTCTCCGATTTTTATCGCACCTCCTCACCGACTTATTCAAGTCGTTTCGTCGATGCGATTCGTGCCAGCTTGCTGTCTCTAAAAAATCAGAGAAGAAATCTTCAATTTTTCTGGACAAAGCAAGTTCCGAAAAAAGTCTATTATTTAATGGCTCAGGTTCTCTGATGAAAAGGTGCGGATGTTCTCCAGCTTTGTATCAGGGAAAAAAGTCGCAAGGATCTTTTGTGTGTTCGCCCCATGCTCCGCCATGGAAAGCGCGCCGAGCAGGCACAAGCCGACCCCATGTCCTTCGCCATACCCGTTGAACACGATTTGATCGCCATTTAATTTGACGGTAAAATCGTTGCTGCGCAAACGATTTGCGCCAAGGGCATTTTGTAGTTTAAAGAAGTCGACATCATGGGCTTTTTCACCTTCTTTGATCCGAACTCCATACACTTTTTCAGAGTTTTTATCCTGATAAAGGTCGATGGCGGTGACTTTTGCGGCTCCCGCAATCCTTGCCAGCTCTTGTTTGGAAACAGCAAAGGACCAGCCATGCTTTGGCCGCTCATAAGCAGCATAAGGGGATGCGACTCCGTGGGGAGCCGTGATCGCCTTTCGGAAAATCGTTGCGTAGTCTGCTGTTTTTCCGGCGCTGTCTTTGGTCCAAGTCGCCGCAAAGGGTTGATGCTGATAGGTCATTACCACATGGCGGGTATTATTGATCGCTTTGTCCAAATGCAGGTTTTGCAAAGTAAGGGCATGGCCTTGGTACCCGACCTCTTGAGCTTCGACATGGAAATAAGCATTGGGTTTGCGGTTCACCAAATAATAGGCGTTTGTCCGGGCAATGATGGCAATTGCCTCCATGACCTCTTCATCGCATTCCTGGGAAAATTGGGTCGTCATCACAGACTTGAGGTATCTCTCGATGTCCACTTCGTTGACGATATTGAGTTTTCCATTCACATCGTAGAGCTCGACGCAGCCCCGGTATTCGATCCCGTCGACAAGGATAGTGCTTTGCGAATCGCCGGGAACGATCCTGATCTGGCTGATGCCGGGGAACAGCTCTTTCCATTGGATCCCTTCTTGGCAGGGGACAACTTGGGCGCGTTTTGTTGAGATCCCGTTGCCGACTTCAAGTCCTGTCACAGGATCATAGACGATATATCGCCCTTTGACTTCCAAAAGGACATTGTCCTTTTGGCGCGAGATCAAGACTTTGATCGTCGCAGGTTTAGCTTGTTGAGAAAGATCGGTCGGAAGCGCAGTAGCAGCCGACATCGCAACAGAGGGTGCAATAGCGGAGATGCACAAGCTGCATGCGATCACAGTTTTGGTCCAGTTCATGGTTTAGACTCCCTGATTAAATTTTGAGGGCAACGGGCGCCCGAGATGTTGATAGGTTAAAGCGGTGACTTCTCTTCCGCGCAAAGTCCTTTTTAAAAATCCCTGCATCATCAAGAAAGGTTCGTAGACCTCTTCTAAAGTGTGGGCTTCTTCAGAAAGGGCGGCGGAGAGGGTGTTGATCCCCACAGGCCCCCCTTGATAATGATCGATGATCACATTGAGAATTTTTTTGTCCATCTCGTCTAGTCCGCGATGATCGATGCTAAGCATGTCCAGCGCTGTTTCCGCAGTTTTTAGATTGATCTTGTTGTTCGCTTTGATCTGGGCATAGTCGCGGACCCATCGCAGCAAGTTGTTGGCGATCCGCGGCGTTCCGCGCGAGCGCTCTGCAATGCACAAGGCCCCTGATTTGTCGATTTCGATGTTCAGAATGTGAGCTGAGCGCGTGATGATCTTTTCAAGAACTTCGGGACCATAGTAATCGAGCCGGCAATTAAAGGTGAAGCGGGAACGCATGGGAGCGCTCAGGAGGCCGACCCGGGTCGTCGCTCCAATTAATGAGAAGCGGTTGAGCTTGACCTGGATGCTGCGGGCCGCGGGGCCGCTGTCGATAATGAGGTCGAGTGAAAAATCTTCCATGGCAGGATAGAGGTATTCTTCGACGGCGCGGTTCATCCGGTGGATCTCGTCGATGAACAGGATGTCTCCCTCTTTTAAGTTGGTCAGAATCCCTGCGAGGTCTCCCGGTTTTTCGATAATGGGCCCCGATGTGACCACAAGCTGCGTTCCCATCGTTTTGGCAATGATGTTCGCAAGCGTCGTCTTGCCAAGTCCCGGCGGTCCGTAAAACAGGCAATGGCCTAACGGTTCGCCCCGCTTTTTTGCCGCGGCGATCAGCACTTCGAGCCTCTCTCGCACAGAGTCCTGGCCCGAAAAATCGATAAGGCTCTGGGGACGAAGGGGCACTTCGAAAGGTTCGTCTTGCTTTGTCCAGGAAGATTCGATAAATGGTTGGTTCATATTTTCCATAGGAGATAGCACATGAGTCCACTTTATCTATCTCGGAGAAATTTTGCAAATTCTGTGTGAACATAAGATTAACTAAAAGGTGCAGCTCGATAATTTTTTTTCAAATCCCGATCTTTTTCTGGTGTAATTAAAAATCGAGCTGTATTTTTTTTGCTTCCTATCTTTTAACTGGGACCATCCGATGCGTTCGCTCGTCTTGTTCTTTTGTCTTATCTTACTCCCTTTGTTTGCCGATCCTAAAGACCCGTATCAACTTGCAGTCACCGATGGAGAGCCGTCCGCCCTTGTTGCTGGTTGTGTCAACGCCATCACGGGAGATCTCTATTTAGATGAGGAGGACGTACTCGTTCAGGGCTACATCCCTCTGCGATTGCCGCGCCACTACATCAGCGGCGATGGGGTAGGAACAATGGCCAGCTGGTCTTTTCTGGACCACTTAGAGGCCAAATACAAAGGCGGAGAAGCAGAACATCAGATCAAGATCTGGGACCCCAACGGCTCTTCCTACACCTTTCGCTGCTCCGCGGACGAGGTCCAGCGCCACCTGAAGAAGAAGTCGCACACTCCTAAATTTCGACCTCCTCCACCTCAAGAAACCCCAGGAATGACCAACACGGCGCATGGAGAGATCAGCGCTCATCACAACCTAAAAAATGCCTGCGTCCGCTTAGAGGGAGAAGGAAAATATTTTACCGTTTACTGCCCTGATCAAACGACTCGCCGCTACAAAATCCATCACGCGCACAAGCACTTTAAAGACGTCTTTAAAAAAGAAGAGGAGAAGAAGCTCGTCTACCTCCTCGAATCGGAAACTCTTCCTTCCGGACATAGGGTGTTCTACAGCTACGATCAGGAAGACCGGCTGACGAGCATCAGGACAACAAACCCCGGCGGCAACAAAACCTACGCCGCCGCCACATTTCGCTACCTTCACCGCCACAAACGCAACGGGCCGGATGTCGATATTGAACTCAGCGATGGGAGGACCCTTCGCTACCGTTTCGAGCCCAAGGACCACTC
>JAFEGV010000160.1 GCA_018239665.1 Verrucomicrobiota bacterium
CCCTATCTCGCAAATTTCCCATTTGAAGCAAAAAACATAGATATCACCATTACATTCATGAAGAAAAACAATGAGCTCCAAAATCCCCCATCAATTTCTTCTGTTTCAATTGACAATGGAATTCTAACCTATTGGAATGATGATCCTAAAAAAAAAATCCTTGTAACCATTTTCGATGAACCCTATGAGGAAGCTCAAAAAAAAGCCCAACTTGGATCCGACGAACCACATCTTTCTCAGGCAATTTAACCAAATGCAGCCTCCTCCTCCCTCCTCCCCCATTCCCATTTAAAGGCCGATCCTGTATAAGCATTACATATGCGTTGTACCTGTTATTGCACTGCCGCTTCCTATGACATCCCCCGTCTGTTCCAGTATTTGCAAAGACTGGGAACGACTCAGCTTTTCCGCGATGCGATCCACATCCAGATCAAAGAAGACAAGCACATTAAAGGAGATATTTTCTACTTCTCCTATGGCTCTGTCGTGTGCTGGGGTTTTGACGAGGAAGACGAAAAAGAGATCGTAAGCACGCTAAGAGAATTTGAAAAGGAATCGCTTCCCAAGATCGAATTGGATGAATTTACATACCTCTACGGCGATGGAATGAAGATCGAAGAAGATGAGATCGTTCTTCAAAATAAGAGCACCCTCACTAAGCTGGCTATCTCCCACGGTCTAGCCCAATCTGTTAAACTGACCACCTTTGAAGAGATCATCCAGAAAACGATCGACCATACCAAACAACTCCCGATCTATCTGGCCAAACGAGGCAAAATCCCCCTTTCCCGCAAAGAGATCTCGCGCAAAATGGGAGAGATCTTCATTGAGCGCAACTTCATCAACCTTCACAGCGATATCCTCGACACCCCAGAGTTTTTCTGGGAATACCCCGAGCTCGAATCCTTCTACCGTCGCACTGCTCACTACCTAGATGTCACTAAACGGGGCGAAATCCTCAATAAACGCCTCAATGTCGTCCACGAACTCTTCGAGATCCTTTCCAGCGAACTTAACCACCAACACTCATCCCGCCTTGAGATCACCATCGTTCTGTTGATCTTGATTGAAGTTACGCTTGCTCTTCTGAGAGACCTGTTCCATCTGATTTAACAGATCCTGCCCAACACAGCTTTCTACCTTCCAAGGCTTTTTAGAACTTGACCAATGAAATACGAGATCCCTGTCAAAGCAGCAGCACCTGCGACGCCACCGGCCAATACAGTACCTACTGTTAATTTTTCATCGGGAGTATAGCTTTCATATGTCTTTTTTACCTTATTGCCAGCCTTCCCTATTTTTTCAACTACATCAACAGAATGTTCGCCAGAATTAGCCTGATGTCGCATCCAAAGCCCTTTTGAAGCAAGCCCAGCGTCAATTACCTTGGCAGTTTCGAATGCTGTTGAGGGAATGCCATCGATCCCATGAAATCGGCATCCTGCATTTTGTTGATGCAAAGTATATCTATCATTCACATTCGCAGAAAACCGGCCACAGCTCATATTTTCCGACTCTAATGACTCTGATTGCACCTGTTCGAAAGTTTGGAAACAATTTCCGACTCTAGACATATCCTTCCTCCCCTTTGCAAATTCTCATAGCAGTCTCTTTAAGCAAGACTGGGTTAAACCTTGTACAATGTTAATTACTTATCAGCAAGAGTGAAAAAGAACTCTATTCCTCTATATCCATGATCAACTTCTCTGCTTCTACCAGCCTCTGGGGAAAAGGAAACGTCAAGGGCTGATTGGGTAACACCTATTTTCCTGCGGTAAGGCCCACTTGTAGAAGGTCACGTAATACCGCGTTAAAATATGGGCCTTTTTAATAATAATCCAGCCATATATGTGCTGTTGATTTTGAATAATATGAGCCTGAGCTTTGAAGAACATCCGAGCACCGACATCCTCTCGTTAAAACAAACAAAATTGAGTTCTAAATCTTTCTAAAATTTGTTCGAGGAACACCTCTCTAAGAAGGTGGAGTCCAGTTGGTCAATTTTTTGATCATTTCCCATTGAGAATCTGATAGATAAGAGACGTGCTTTGACATAAATTACCTTCCGGAATTGGAAGCATTACATCATTTAAATTTTATTTTGCCATTTTCATAGGGAAGAAGCTTATCTCGAGTTATTGTAAAGATGAGATCTTGTAAAAGAATGCAAAACTACTTACAATTATCGCATTTTATAAAATACCACATTCGCAATTGAGGTTAAACTTGCTTACCAAAAAACCTTTATATAAAGAAAAAAAAAGCTCCTCTACTAAACTCATCCTCGATGGCAATTCTCTTTCTACATTTGACGTATTTT
>JAFEGV010000161.1 GCA_018239665.1 Verrucomicrobiota bacterium
CAAACTGCACTATTGAACCGATTCGTACATAGTTACCTGATTGAGTTGTATATGTAAGTCCTGTCGATCCTCCTCCAAATTTTACAGCAGGTGTAAAGGATGTGGTGGCGACATAATTTCCTAGTGCACTACCACCGAAAGAGATGCTTGTAACTGTTGGTGTCGCTGTAAAGGATGGGTCGGCTCCTGTTGAACCTGCAAGGACTGTCCCTGTAGATGCCACTCCAAGACTCGATGCTGCATTGCTAGCTCCCCCAATCAATACTCCATGCTGAGTGACTGCATTGGCTGTAGGCGCACTTGTACCATTTGCTGTTACTATACCTGTCAACGCTGCTGTGGATGTCACCACACCGCTAGCTGCCGAATAAAGAACCCCACCTGTATTGAAGGTCGTGTCGTATAGATGTGCGCTAGCGTTTGTTCCGACTGTCATTATACACCTTTAGATTAAGGCATTTGATACGATCCGTTAATATAAATCTGATCTGTACCAGAGAAGTTTGTATTTGTGAAATTAGTCACTCCACCAGTAGATCCATTATATCCATACAATGTTAACGTCTTTGATCCCCCTCCTGATACAGCCATTGGAATCGTAGTTGACGCTGGAAAGGATGTAAAGGCTGCAAAATATCCGAAAAATGGGAGATTTCCGTTTCCAACAAAAAAAGGTAAATTTGTAATTGTTGCATTACCTGTGGATGACCCTTTTGAAGTTAAAATTAACAGGATTTCAAAAACTACAGCTCTTCCTATATTTGTATAACGTCCATTTTGAACTGAGTATGTAATCCCAGTAGCTCCCCCACCAAAATTAATTGCAGGAGTGAAGTTATTCTCTAAATATGCACTCAAAGCCGTTCCCGAGCTAAGCGTTATACTAGTTACACTAGGTGTCGCTGTAAATGAAGGCGCACCTGCTGACCCTGCAAAGACTGTCCCTGCTCCACCTGCAGACGTTGATGTCACCACACCGCTTGCTGCGGAGTACAATGCACCATTGGTATTTAAGGTGGTGTCATATAAGTGTGCGCTGCTATTCGTTCCAACTGTCATTATACACCTTTAGATTAGGGTTGGGATTGGTGTTGTAGTTGTCACATTAGTTCCCGAAGATGTTCCACTGAACGAAATAAAAGCGTATCTCATGGAACCTGCCCCCGTAATTACGTTCGTATTTGAGGAATTGCAGTCACAAAATGTTATGTATGTATTCCCAGCTGCTCCGATGCTGATACATGGAGAATTCCCAGAGTTGTAAATGCATTTATGTTGATTAGATTGACCCGATCCATTCAATGTCAGTGCTGTAGAGTTAGTCGCACCAGCGGAAATAAATGTATAGTGATTTCCAAAGATCGCTGTTCCAGATGTTGCAATCGGAAACTCGAAATAATTGTAGAAACTTCTGACTTGACCTGCGGAATTTGTGCTTTGTGTTGTGGAAAGACCGCCATTTAAAATCTGACAATAGTTTATGTATAGATTCCCAGGACTTGTCATTGCCCAAAGTGCGCCAGATGCTCCAATATTCCCATAGCAATTATTCACTATGATTGTGGCATTCACGCTAGAAGAAGTGAAGGCAATCCCTGTGACAGATGCGCCTACGCTTAAATAGCAGTTATTAACAACAACATAAGATGCTGCTCCTCCTGACACTGAAAGGATGTTGTCCGAATTTGTCTGGAGGTAGAAATTGCTGATGTTAACTGTACCAGCCTGTGTATAGGTCATTTTACCGAAAATAGCTGGAACCTGACCAAATCCAACCAGATTAACACCTGGTTGAAGTGTCAAATTCTCAACATAAGCAGATCCATTTTTGGGTTTGACGTAAACATTCAATGGATTAGAGATGCTTGCCCCAGCTGCCACCGCCGCGTTGATCGCCGCTTGGATTGTTGTGTAAGATGAGTGGACATCGGTTCCAACAATGAAGGGAGATAGGGAGATGTATTGAGATCCCCCGCTAACTTGCAGGGTGATGTTAGGAGTGCTATAACCAATTGCAATTGATCCATCTGGGGAAGTAAGCACTCCCGGCTTAATTGCCGGAGTTCCTCCCGTACCGATAGGAAGAATTCCAGAGGCACTCACCTGAGGCGCTGGCGCTGCTGACCCGGAAAAGTCGTAGTTGTCGGCAAACATTACATTCTGGTCTGTCGCCCCTGTAGAGTCTCTATTAAAGCCCGGCATTTTTCCCTCTAGATAAACGATTTAACTACGATTTCAGCAATCACATACCATTCAATTGTCTTGCCCGCTACCCCT
>JAFEGV010000162.1 GCA_018239665.1 Verrucomicrobiota bacterium
GATGATTTCGTCCTCTGGAAGAACAGGCTTGCAGAGATCGCCCAATACCCGAACGTCTTCTTAAAGATCTCCTGCATTGGCTGGATCTTTCAAAAGAATGATGAAAAAAAGATCGTCTCCTACATCCAAGAAGCCGTTCGCATATTCGGCGTTGAACGTTGCATGGTCGGCAGCAACTGCCCGCCCGACGCTGTGTTCATCCCTTTCGATCAGATCTTCCACATATTCAAAACGGCGTTAGCTTCCTATTCAGGCATCGACCAAGAAAAAGTGTTCTACAGGAACGCGAAAAAATTCTACAAAATCTAGCGGTAGCGATTTTCTTCAGTTCTTGCCATTCCATAGCCCATGCAGTCCAACGGGGATCGGGTGTGGAACTTCTGCGCGGGCAATTTCGTTAAACCCGTCAGCATCGAGCACGAGCAAAAAGGAGCGGTTCTGCGCAAAGTCGAGCACAACGGACAGAACGACCCCATCGTTCTCTCTGTCGCCGCCCGGACGCTTCACAAAGATCGGCTCTCCGGGAAAACATCCCTCTTCAGCCCAGCATTTAGCCGTCTTTGCCTTAACATCAATCTGGTAGAGCGCAGGTTTTGCTTGCAGCGTTGTGGGGAAACGCATATCGACAGCGTAGCAATACTGATAGTCGTTGGCTACGCGGTCTGCCGACACCCGTGGAAGTTCGACTGTCTCATCAAACAAAGTTTCCCGTGTGATGTCCTCCTTGGCAAGGTCGATCGTAAACCTCTCCAATCGCGTCGTTTCACTTTCTTCGATGCTCTTTTGGTCTTCCGGCTGATCCGTGACAACATTGATGATGTTGGCATTCGGGTGGGTGACGATATCGATAACAATCTTCCCTTGTTCGTCGAAAGCGTTGACATGATGGAAAGCGAAAAATGGTTCCCCTTTGATCTTGACCACCTTTCCGGAAGAGCGTTCGACGACCAGGAACTGCGTTCCTCTCTTAGGCTCCCACTTATAGTTAAAAATAAACGGTTTCTTTTTGTCCCTGAGATCTAACGGATTGACGACAAACGGAAATTCGACAAGGACAACATAATGCTCGGTGAGGACAAAACTATGCATGTACGATGGGCGGTCGACAGGAATCTCCGCAATGACCGTCCTTCCGTCTTCCCTGTTTTGCATTTTCCAGATCACATAGTGGGTGTTCCTGCCAAAGCGGATGAAATAATTGATCGTCTCTTCGGTTACGGGATCTCTTTGAGGATGAGCCGATTCCCACTGCCCTTGCTCAAGCTTGTCCTGGTACTGGAAATTCCCTAAAGTCTCCAGGGTCTGCGGATCAAAGACCACAGGCAAAGGGACCTCGGTCAGCGCGACCATTTGATCGGCATAAGTTTGAATGCTGACATCAGCGTTATGGATCCCCTTCATCTTATCAGGAATCTCTTTGGAGATCTGATTTTTAAACACCTTGGGGCAAGGATCTTGGGCAAATCCGGCAAAATTCAAGCTTTTTTCATCCATCATGATGAAGTACTGCTCGCTGCGCAAAAAACGGTTCTTATAGGCCACCTGCCCGGAAGAAAATTCAAACGCATGCAGCATCGCAAGCCCATCGAACCATTCGACCCTCTTGTCGCCGACCTGAAATTTTGCAGGCCCATTGCGCAGTAAAACCCCGGAAAGCCACTCGGGGATCGTCCCGCTCACTTTACATGGGAAGCGGCTTTCCTTCGTGTCCATGTCGAACAGCAGACGCTCATTAGTAAATTCTTCGCTGGCCGTCGGAACCGGTTGATTATTCGATTGGCAGGAGCTCAACAGCAAAGCTGCAGCAAGTAGAGTCTTCTTATACATGACCACCTAATACACATTAATTTTTCAAAACTTTGTCCAGCATCTCTTTGATCTGCGCCACCCATCCGATCTTCTGCTCAGAATCGTAAATCGGCAAGTCGAGAAACCCGTGGATCACAGCATCAAAACACTTCGATTCGACCTTAACGCCAGCGCGCTTCAGCGATTCAGCGTACTTGCGAGCCTCGACATGCAACGGATCGTATTCCCCCGAGATGACAACAGCCGGCGGCAATCCTGACAAATCATCTGCGCAGTCGACCGACGCGTAAGGGTTCCTGCCGTTTTCCTCCGATTGCAAATAAGCGCCCCACATGAACTGCATCGCCTCTTTTGTCAGAAAGTGGCGATCGGGAGAGTTGTCATACGGCTCCGATTCGATCTTGGCTGTGATGATCGGATAGATGAGGAGCTG
>JAFEGV010000163.1 GCA_018239665.1 Verrucomicrobiota bacterium
GGCTACTTTGACTTCGGATCGGAAACGAACGAAGATGGAACTCCAGCGGCGGCTAACTTGCCTGACGGAACTCTAGCTCCGCATATGGACGCTAGGATCTCAGACGACTTTGCTGCTCTTCCGGCTTCCGAAGGAGGCAATATAAAGCTTCCTGCGGTTGTGTTGTTCCTGGAAACATTAGGTTTGGTCCGTCATGCCGGAGTCCGCGCTACAACTTAAATGATGTAGCCGTCTCTTAAGCGACAAGCGCCTGATTGTGATCAGGCGCTTTTTTACTTAAGGCTACACAAATGAACTCAAAATTTGGTTTTTGGCCGCGCCAAATCCCCAACTTTTGAATTCATTTGTGTATGTATTTGCAACGTTGCTCTAAACTATTGATCCGAAATTTTTATATTGAGGCGAATCATGGTCTTTCGCGTTATTTCTGGTGTATTGGAACCAGTCACGGACGGGTGCTACGATCTCTTGATCGAACCTTTCAACCAGGGATATTACAATCTTCGCGATGCATTCCAAGGGACAAAAATTGATTCCGTTGCGCACAACATCCTGGATCCTAACGCCCCGCAACGAGATCTTTCCTTAAGCGAAAGAGTCAGCTGCGCTGTTATAGGAATCCTGCTGATCATCCCAATCGTCAATACAGTCGCCATGGCCATATTAAAAAGCGTCAAGAGCGATCTTCTTTACCCAACAAAGCTCAGCGACATCGAAGCAATGCCTCTTGCTCCACAGGCCAACGATCCTCCCATTATTCCCCTTAACACTGGTCCGATTTCACCTGAAGAAATGATTGCAAGGAAGAGAGGCGCCCTCGCCAGGCTTGCAACCATCGAATCCATGGCAAGGCCCGGTCAGGATGCTCCTGCCGAGCTCAACCGCCACTTTAGGCCCCATTCCCAGATCCTCCGTTTCAATTTAGATGAAGTCCTGCAACGGTATCAGACTGAACATACCCCATCGAAATTGAACGACTTTATCGACTGGGCTGAGATCCCAGACGACGATCGAAGAGATCGCTTCAGATCGATAATCCAAGGCTTTGAGAATGTAGGACACCGCTCAGAAGCTCCATCGCCGTACGAAACAATCGGAAACCTTCTTTCCAATATAGCCGAGTACTTCTCACAACAACAAGCCCGTGTTGACACAGGAACTCCGGAAGAAACTGCGCTGAAAGAGCAATTTGTAAGAGTCTTTGACAGCCTTATCGATGCCAGCAACAACTGCATCGACCAGACACTAGCGCAAGTCCAAGCGCTGCTTTTGGATGTGATCGCAGAAGGAGACGCCGCCGGCAATGCGGGATCGGTTCAAACTAAGATCATCTATCGTGCAGGACTTGCCCTTTGCAAATACCGCCAAAACCTCTTAAGAGAAATCCTCATCCGTCAAAATCCTGACAACCATCATATGGCCGACTTGGAACGGGCCGTGACCCAAAGACTAGCCGGCGTGTTAGGCTTGCAAGGAAACATATTCGAAGCAGGAGCTGTCTTTAATTTTATGTACTACCTGGAAGGCAGGGTCGATCGAGCCCTCCAAGCTTTCCGCGAAGAGTACAAGCCAATGGAGCATCTCTTGACAGATCTTAGCAACTACGCAGGAAACCACCGCACCTTGCGCAATGAGATTCTGATGTGGGCTAATGGCTACTTTGATTTCGGATCAGAAACGAATGACGATGGAACTCCAGCGGCAGCTAATTTGCCAGACGGGACTCCTGCGCCGCATATGGACGCTAGGATCTCTGAGGACTTTGCCGCGCTTCCCGCATCCGAAGGGGGCAATTTAAAGATTTCCGCGGTTGCACTCATGCTGGAAACACTAGGGTTGGTCCGTCCAACTACGGCTTAAATTTGTAGCCGTATTTAAGCAAAAATGCCCTGATTGTTATCAGGTATTTTTTCACTTAAACTAATTATAAAAATGCATTAAACTCATCGCTTATTTTTTTTTAAAATTGAGGTAGATTGTGGTTACTCGTGCGATATCTGGGGTATTTGAGCCTATTTCCAATGCTTATGATGAGGTCTTACCTTTCTTCAGCGAGGTCTCCCGCGAGATCTCGCCCTACATAGAACCGATCACTGACGGATGCGACAATATTTTTATCGAGCCCTTCCGCCAAGGCTATTACAACCTCCGCGATGCGGCCGTAGGGACCAAAGCGGCCTCCGTTGC
>JAFEGV010000164.1 GCA_018239665.1 Verrucomicrobiota bacterium
AAACAGACTGTGATCATCGATGTTGAAGGAGTGAAAATTGGTTTTTTTGGCTTGATCACAGTGGAAACCCCTCTGCTCTCTTCCACAAATCGAAAGGTGTGCTTTACTCCAATTGCCTTTACGGCAAAGCAGATGGTTCAGCAGCTGAAAAAAGAAGGCGCTGATGTGATCGTCGCGCTTACCCATCTTTTTATCGAGGATGACAGGCAATTGGCCTTAGAGGTTCCTGAAATCGATGTGATTTTAGGGGGCCATGACCATGAGCCATTTACATGGTATGATGGGAAGACGTTTGTTCATAAATCGGGGCAAAATGCCAACTTCCTTGCCCGAATTAATTTACTCATCGAAAAAGACGATGAGACCTCTCGAGTAAAAGTCTTTCCGTCATGGAAAATCATTGCCAATCATCGGGTTCCTGAAAATCCTAAGATTGCCGCCAAGATCCAAGGCTATGAAGCTCTTTTTGAGGAGCATGCTAAACAGCCGGTTGCCATCACGACGACTTTGTTAGATAGCAATGGAGCAAAGATCCGTTCCCAGGAAACAACTGTCGGGAATCTCATTGCCGATGCCCTTCGGTTTTCCTGTAAGGCTGATGTTGCGATCATCAGCGGAGGCATTATCCGCGGAGACAGGACCTATGCCCCCGGCACGATGATCACTTTTAAAGATATATTGTCCGAGTTGCCATTCGGCAATATCTGTTATTTGGTGGAGATTACCGGCGAAGAAATTTTAGAAGCCCTTGAAAATGGGGTATCGCAAATTGAAGGAAAAGCTGGGCGTTTTTCCCAGGTATCGGGGATAGAATATGCGTTTGACACCAATCAGCTTCCCGGCAGGAGGATTACGTATGCGGGCATCAACGGTCTGCCTTTAGATCGAAAAGGGCTGTATCGAGTAGCGACTGTAGACTATATGTATAACGGTGGAGACGGCTACAACTGTTTTAAGAAGGGGAAGCTGCTCATCGGCCCTCTTCATCGGATGGAACTTGTGACCGTTGTGGTCGACTATTTAAAAAAACTGGGAAGGATCAACGCTACGGTTGAAAACCGGATCAAATGCGTTCAGTGCTCCAAAAGGCTGGATGGCAACTTCTTCAGTCAAAGCGGTGCGACGGGCCGTTAAAGAAGAAACGTAAAGATTCCCTTTTATTAGATCTATTGCCCAGTTGCCGGCTGGGCTGGAGCTGGCTGGCTCGGAGTAATTGACTGTGTTTCTATCGGTTGGCTTGGGGCAGCTGGTTGAGTTTCGACGGGCTGGCTTGGTGTTGTTGTCTCAGTTTGCGAAGCGGGTACAATTTTGCGAGCCTTGACCGAGACTCCCGATGTTTTATTGACGAGCAAAAAGGGATAATCTGTACTGTCGCTCGGGACTATCCGCATTGGGAATGGCGTAATCCACACAGAGGATTGAACAACATCGTTTGGGTCTACTTCCCACATAGTACCGTCGGAGAGCTGCAGTTTTCTTCCGCCGTCGATATTGATCGATAGCATGACTTCAGGAGCTTGTTTCTCAATCTTGGAAGATTTTATTTCAAAAGTTGCATTGAGCCAATCTTCCAGTGCGGCCTTCTGCACCGGAGTCAGGTTAGCAATTCCTGTTTGTTTCTGAACCTCTTTACTCATGACCTCATCGAGTAAGATCAGAGCAAAAGAAGGAGTAGTTTGAATGAGCATAGCTGCAACAGCTGAAACAATGAGAAGGTTTTTAGACATTTTCGCATCCTTGTTTTCTATCCTGTTTACTTCGTAAAGAATAAATATTCAAGATAACATTTACACAGAAATAACCTGAAGAATCGATTTTTGACTACTCCGAACTGCGAAGATCCAGTGAATCTTCGCAGTGCGGAGTAGGTGAAGCGGCCTTGTCAGATTCCCCCTTTATGTCTCAGGGCATACTCTGCGGAGATGGTCTCTTAAGCCAAGGAGCGCTTTGGGCCTGTGGTTGCGCTCATTAACGAGGAGTTCAGCTTTTTGCAAATGGGACCAGGCAAGCTGATAGTCGAGCCGCCCCGCTGCAATAATCGATAGGTAATACTCGACGGTTGCATTGTTTGGGTCTAGCCGATGGTAGCGTTGGAGGATTTCCATGGCTTCGCTGCCCCTTCCTAATTGGAGCCAGGTTGTCGCAAGCTG
>JAFEGV010000165.1 GCA_018239665.1 Verrucomicrobiota bacterium
GCCCGTCACACCGGTCGAGCCAGTCGTTCCGGTTACACCGGTTGATCCTGTTTCACCTGTCGTGCCCGTCACACCGGTCGAGCCAGTCGTTCCGGTTACTCCGGTAGATCCCGTTTCGCCTGTCGTGCCCGTCACACCGGTTGAGCCTGTCGTGCCCGTCACACCGGTTGAGCCAGTCGTTCCGGTTACTCCGGTTGATCCTGTTTCACCTGTTGTGCCCGTCACACCGGTCGAGCCAGTTGTGCCAGTTACTCCCGTAGCGCCCGCTAGTCCGGTAGGGCCAGTTGGCCCTTGCGGACCCGGAGGGCCTGGAGGGCCTGGGGGACCTTGTTTAGGCGGCCTGCCGCAACCTACTTGAAGGAACTCAGCGATATCGTCATACTGTCTTAAGTCTTGGATCAAGGCATCGAATTGGGATTCTGATAGTGATCGAACGGGCCCTTTATAGAGCGAAGCCTTTTTTTCTAATGACAATATTCCTTGATCAGCCTTGATCGTCTTAATGATCTTCCCATACTCAGATAGCAAGTCGAGCATTTCATTAAACTTGGCTCTCGGTAGAGACCCATCTGCAATGAGTTCATAAACATAGTTCTGAATGTAAAGCTGTTCCTGGCTGCTTAAACGATCTGCAGAAAGCGTGCGCTCATACGTGACCGGAGGATGGTTCGAAACAGGCCCTGCAAAAGCAGAAGCTGTGAAAGAAATCAGAGAGAAACAAAGCGCAAACTTTTTTCCCACTAAGCCATTGAACATCGTTTTCACCTTTAGCTCAACTAGATTGATGAATATTTCTCTATGGAAATGGATGCTCACCCTCTCTAGAAAAATTCATTAAAACTAAATAAAGAAATTTAGATTTTACACACATTCCGAGCAAGAAAAAATTCTCTGAGTCTGGACATTTTCTAGATATTTCTTCTGATCTTGCAGGATTCTAATCAATCACATCTGAGACGTTTTCCAGAAACTCTTGGAAAAAACCGTTCGATGTTTTTTTGTTTCAGGCTCAGTTTAAGCGAAATAATCAACGAATTAAGCTAAGACAGCCTATTGCGCCGGATCTCGAACCTGAGCAAAAATACAGTTCACTGCATGAAAGAAGGTTTTAGGACAGCGTCATAGACTAATAACAGCATTACGCTTTCATCAATCACTCAGCTTAAATATCGTTAAAAATGAGGAAACAGCATCAATTGGGCGGGATGGAGCAATTAGACCTACAGATGCATTTGCCCTGAGAGTAAGAAGTACAGGAGCAGAGGTCACCCTCAAAATAACGGTTTGCGATTGCAGCTCATTTGCCTCAGTCATTCCTACTGCATACTGCGTTCCTTGAGACACGCCTGCAAGAAATAGCGTAAATGTGATGTTGTTAGCAGTGTTCACAGAAGCGCCATAACTAATTTGATATAAGCCAGTAGAGGCAATCTGAATTTCACCAGCTGCTGGATTTGAGTATGTTATCCCTCCAGAGGCTATGGCCGTGCCGGAAATAAAGGGAATTGCATTTGTACCGGCTACTGTTGATATTGCAGTTGTTCCATTTGTTGAAAAATATGCAAAATCAAGGATCGAATCAATTCCAGTGGGCCCTGTAGCACCGGTGGTGCCAGTAACCCCGGTAGAACCTGTCGTGCCTGTCCTGCCGGTTGTTCCCGTTGTTCCCGTTACTCCGGTAGAGCCTGTCGAGCCGGTGGTGCCAGTAACCCCGGTAGAACCTGTCGTACCGGTCGTGCCGGTTGTCCCCGTCGTTCCCGTTACTCCAGTAGATCCAGTTGTTCCTGTCGTGCCGGTTGTCCCCGTCGTTCCCGTTACTCCGGTAGATCCAGTTGTTCCTGTCGTGCCGGTTGTCCCCGTCGTTCCCGTTACTCCGGTAGATCCTGTCGTGCCTGTCGTGCCGGTTGTTCCCGTCGTTCCTGTTACTCCGGTGGATCCAGTTGTTCCTGTCGTGCCGGTTGTTCCCGTCGTTCCCGTTACTCCGGTGGATCCAGTTGTTCCTGTCGTGCCGGTTGTCCCCGTCGTGCCCGTTACTCCGGTAGATCCTGTCGTGCCTGTCGTGCCGGTTGTCCCCGTCGTTCCCGTTACTCCGGTAGATCCTGTTGTGCCTGTCGTGCCGGTTGTCCCCGTCGTTCCCGTTACTCCGGTA
>JAFEGV010000166.1 GCA_018239665.1 Verrucomicrobiota bacterium
CCGCAAAGATCTATATTTTTGAGAGAGGAAAGAGTTTTATTCTGCTGAATCAATTTTGAGTAAAAAGAAGGTGTAGATAAAATGAAGCTTACATAGCTTTTATCTATCAAATCTATAATATCTTGGGGTCGAGATATATCAATACCATCTCTATTATCGTACAGGCAAAGCGTTCCGCCTTTTGCTAAAGTAGAAACGATTGTTAAAAGGCTTGGGTCAAAACTGATGCTTCCAGCAACTAGAGCAATGCTTTTTTCAGGATGAAGCTCGTTATATGCAACAGCCGAATGTTTCAAAGCAAAATGGTCAACAATAATGCCCTTAGGCATACCTGTAGAACCGGATGTATACATTAAATAAGCTAAGTCATCTAGCTTAGGCTTCCTTAGCTCAATATTTGGAATATTGTCTTCTTCATCAATGAAATAAGTTTCGCCTTTAAAAGATGAGAATTGGAGTTGAAGCTCTCTTTTGGAAATTAATAAATTTGGGCTAGCATTTTTTAGCATCATCTCTATTCGATTAGAAGGATAATTTGGGTCAATAGGCAAATAGACGCAATTTGCTTTCCAAATCGCTAATAAATATGGTATGAGATCTATATCATTATAGAGTCCTAAAGCTATGACGCTACCTGGTTTTACATCCTTATTGATGATACTTTTAGCAAATTTATCTGATCGTTCATCTAGCTCTGAATAAGTGAGTCGATCATTGTTGAAAACGATTGCAGTGTTATTGTCATGCTTTTTGGCGATTTCGCTAATAATTTCTAAGATGCTTTTCGAACTCATGAAATTTCCCTTTTCAAGCAATTTCAAATGCAATTATCGGATTAGTTAAAAATTACTTCTTTACCCATTGAATTTTCTGCTTCCTTAAGAAGATAGCCTGATTTAATGAGCGTTGAAATCTTTTCAAGATCATCACTTAAGCATCTATCTTCAGACAGAAATGGCACACTTTCACGAACTAGCGAAAACATTCGCTTAGTTGGGGTGCTTAAAAGTTCTGCATTTCGTATTTCAGCAGCCTGAGCGCCACAAAGGAGTTCAAAGGCTAAGATATAGGCGGTGTTTTCGTAGATTTCTCTTGCTCGTCGAGCAGCAACTAATCCCAAGGAAACATGATCTTGAAAATCACCTGTAGAGGTAAGAGATTGAATTGAAACAGGATTGCATAAAGAGCGGTTTTCTGCAGTCAAAGAAGCCGACATAAACTGACCTCCCATCAGGCCTAAACGAAGTCCTGGATTTTTATTGCAGAGGAATGGGGGAAGACCATTGTTATGGTGTTTGTCCATGAAACGATCGATTCGACGATCAGATAGATTGGATAAAGTTGTCAGAGAGATGCTCAAGTAATCCATTGCCATAGAGATATATTGCCCATGAAAATGCCCATTATGAAATACATCTTGGCAATCGGGAAGGATTAGCGGATTATCATTGCTGGAGTTGATTTCATTCGTAATAGTAGATTGAACCCACTGAATGGTGTCTCGGATAGGACCTAAGATATGGGGAGTACAACGGATTGAATAAGCATCCTCTATAGGAGAATCTGTAAATGTAATTGTTTCGTTTTTATGAGCCTGCAATTGTTTTTCTACGTCTCTTTCATCAATGATCATTTTGCTATCTTCAAGTAAGCTCCAAATGTTTTCTGCCGTTTGAAGCTGTCCTCGATGAGGTTTTTGAAGATGAACAATCGGATTGAAAGGTTTTTTCTTTACATTAAGGCTTTCAAAGGTGAGACAAGAGATAATGTCATAAGTTTTAATCAGAGAAATTACTTCCTCTATCAAGATAGCCGCAAATCCCGTCATCGCAGATGTGCCATTTACTAAACTCAATCCCTCCTTAAAACCCAGTTTCATGGGTGTTAGTCCGGCTTGCTTTAATGCTTTATCCCCGGAAAGGATTTTTCCTTTATATTTTGCTTTCCATTTGCCTGTAGCTACAAGTGCAATGCAGGCTAAAGGACCTAAATCTCCACTGGCACCTAGTGATCCTTTGGAGGGAATGCAGGGGATAATACCGGCGTTGTAAATTTTCAGTAACTTATTAAAATTTATATTGCTGATTCCTGAACAACCCCGGGCCAGTGAATT
>JAFEGV010000167.1 GCA_018239665.1 Verrucomicrobiota bacterium
CCATTTGTGATCTCGCTTAAGACCGACCCTCCTCCCACGACGTGGGCGATCATGACCGTTACAAATAAGAAGAGATAGACAACCCAGCACACATCCTTTCCAATCGGGCCGAGCAGGCGATGGGCCATCGTGATCAAGTTCGAATCTTTAGGCATCCACGTGCAGACTTCGAGCAAAAGGAGCCCAGTGCAGAGCATGAACAGCCAGCATAAAATGTAAATTGTGATAGCGGGAAGAAATCCTCCTTCTCCTGTTGCAACGGGAAGCGCAAGCATACCGACCCCAATTGTGGTTCCCGCAATGAGCAGGGTTCCCCCCAATACGTGGCCCATTGAACGAAAGATATGCATCGTAGCCTCCTAATCAAGATAGACGTTGAAAATCGCGTCAGATCATAGAGAGTTCTTCGAAATAAAGCAAGCAAGTCCATGATTTGAAAGGAGATGCCGAATTTAATAAATGTTTGCTGGGTCGAGGAATAGCCGGATCTGGGCATAGGGAAAACAAATTTCGTTTTCAATTAATTCTTGTTGGATTAGATTGTCAATTCATTATTGATTGGAGACTCTCCCCTATGACTAAGTCCTCTAAACACTTTACTGGATGCTGTGCCTTAGCAGTTGGACTCTTCTGTCTTCCAATAAAAGGGTTTACCGACTTTATGTATCGTCATGATAATCCTCAGAAGAAAACAAAGGAACTGCCCTCAAACTTGCCTTGGTTCACAGGTCCTTTGCTAGCGCCTTCTGCGCATGTCGTCCCTGCCGGCCACTGGAACATAGAACCCTACCTGTTTGCAACGACAAACTATGGCCATTATGGCCCCAATTGGCATACAACCTCTATCCCCAAGTTCTTTACTGCCAACGTTGAAATTCCTATCCAATATGGCCCTGTAAAGCCGATCGATGTCGAAATCGTTCCTCAATTTTCTTGGAACCATGTTGATGGAGCTTCCCAGTGGGTGGTCAACGACCTCCCTTTGATCCTCGATATCCAGCTCCTTTACGATAAGCCGGGTAAATGGTGGCCTGCGATCAAGCTGACCTTAAAAGCAAACGCACCTATTGGCAAGTATCAGAAGCTTGATCCCCATAAGCTCGGCACCGATATTGGAGGGGCCGGAACATGGAACGAAACGATCGCCCTCGTCTTTTCCCACCTCTACCATATTTCAGGCGTCCACTATTACGCCCCGCGCCTCTACATTGGATATACAGTGCCGAATCCCGTTCATGTAAAAAATTTGAACGCCTACGGCGGCGCCAAAGGGACCCGTGGAAAGGTATATCCGGGCAACACATTTGTCACGATCCTCGGCATGGAATTGTCCCTGACGCCCCATTGGGCGTTGGCCTGCGACTTCCAGTACCAGCACAGCAATAAGACCCGATTCAGCGGAAAGGCCACAGCTCCGATGGGAGGACCATCCAGCGAACAGTTCAGCGTGGCCCCCGCATTTGAATATAACTGGAATGCGAACATCGGTATCATCGCCGGCGCCTGGTTTACCTTTGCCGGAAGGAACACGACTGAATTTGCCAGCGGCGTTGTTGCATTCAACATCTATAAGTAAAAACTTAACGAAAAGAAGAAAAAGAAGATGATTTTGGAGACACTTACCCTATGACTATGCGCTCTAAGCACTTTCTGGCATGCTGCGCCCTCGCAGTTGGACTTTTGTGTTCCCCTCTGACCGGTTTTTCCGATGTAGCCCGCCATCCTGCGCCTGCAGCGCCGAAAACAAAGGAACTGCCCGCAAACTTGCCTTGGTTCACAGGACCTTTGCTAGCTCCTTCTGCGCATGTCGTCCCGGCCGGCCACTGGAACATAGAACCCTACCTGTTTGCGACGACAAACTATGGCCACTATGGCCCCAATTGGCATACAACCTCTATCCCCAAGTTCTTTACCGCCAACGTTGAAATCCCTATCCAGTATGGCCCTGTAAAGCCGATCGACGTCGAAATTGTTCCGCAATTTTCTTGGAACCACGTTGATGGAGCTTCGCAGTGGGTGGTCAACGACCTCCCTTTAATACTCGATATTCAGTTGCTCTATGATAAAGCAGGTAAATGGTGGCCTGCGATCAA
>JAFEGV010000168.1 GCA_018239665.1 Verrucomicrobiota bacterium
TGGGCACATACGATTGTTTTGAGCGCATTCCAAGCCGTCCGAGGGCAGGCTATTTGAGAGAAATCGGGAACTTAGGCCTAAAAAAGGATCTGCAACTTAATTTGAATCGGGCTTGCCGGGAAGAGAGGCTTGGGAACTGACTTAAGAGGAATAAGAGAGAGCGGTCTTTCGGAAGAAAAACCGCTCTCTGGGATCGAATTACGGAAGCAGGGGCGATAACAAGAGATAGACGCCCATGCCGACTAGGTAGCCGAACAAGGCGGGAAGCGAAGCTTTGCGCAGATAAGACACAAAGTCGACTTTTTCGAGCCCCATCAAGGCTACCCCGGAGGAAGAGCCGATGATGAGGATGCTTCCGCCGGTTCCTGCTGCATAGGCGATCATATGCCAAAATGAGGAATCCATAGGGAATTGCTCTAGCGGGTACATGCCCATTGTCGCGGCGACGAGGGGCACGTTGTCGATCACGGCCGAGAAAAGGCCTATCAGCGTAGCAATCATGGGCAAGCTGTGGACGGTTTGATCGAGCCAAATAGCGACAGCGTTCAAAATTCCAGCGGTTTCCAACGCGTTCACACAGAGCAAAATTCCCAAAAAGAAGAGAACTCCCGATGTGTCGACGCGAGTGAGGATATGCGGAACCCTCAAATGCTCCCGCTCCTCAAATTTGTTGTGCATTAGGTCGGTGACGAGCCACAAGACGGCAAGGGCTAGAATCACTCCCATGAACGGAGGCAGTCCTGTCAGAGCTTTAAAAATAGGAACAAAGATAAGCCCTCCGACTCCGAGCATGAACACAGTCTTAGCGCCCGGCTCGACCTTCATCTCCCGGTGCTCTTTTGACATCGGAGGATATTTTCCCTTGGTCATCCAAGTATAGAATGCAAGAGGGACGAGCAGCGAAATAAAGCTGGGGATAAAGAGAGCTTTTATGACCGAGAACGTTGACAGCTGGCCATTAATCCAAAGCATTGTTGTCGTAACGTCGCCGATTGGCGTCCAGGCGCCTCCTGCGTTGGCGGCGATGACGACGACGCAGCTGAGCAACAGGCGGTCTCCTTTGTGAGGAACAAGCTTTCTTAAGAGCGAGACCATCAAGATCGTCGTTGTCAAGTTATCGAGGACGGCCGAAAGGAAAAAGGCAACGAGAGAAACGATCCAAAGCATTTTGCGCTTGGAGGTCGTTTGGATCCGGTCGGTGACGATTTTAAATCCTCGATGCGAGTCGACCAGTTCGACCAATGTCATCGCTCCCATCAAAAAGAAGATGATTTGCGAAACATTGGAGACGTGGTGGCCCAGCTCCTTGAGATCCGATTGGGCAGGCGCAGAGCTGCATATGAGGTAAATTGTCCAGCAGAGGACTGCGATGAGCAACGCCACGGCAGTCTTATTAACTTTGATATAATATTCTAAAATGATTGCCATGTAGCCAATTGCAAACACAAGAACAATCCAAAAAGAACTCGAACTCAGCAAATCCATTGTATACTCATAGGGTAAAATGTTGACATTGCGAGGATACTAGGAATGGAAAAGCAGGTAAAGAAATTTCTCAGCCGGAAAGAGAGCGGGATAAAATCCTGTGAAAAAAGAACGAATTTTGCCGGGCGAATGGGCTAAGCATGGAACTCTAACAAGTTGCAAAGCCGAGCTTAGACTATTCCTGATTGGACAAGGGCATGCATGTGCAAGATGCCGACAACTTGCTTTTTGTCGAGCACCGGCAGGACCATGACGTATTTCTTGGGGTCTCTTTGCATCCTCTTAAGAGCATCCCAGGCCAGCTCATCTTTATCCACCGATAGCGGCGAGGATGTCATGAGCGCGCTCATCGGTTTTTCAAGAACGGCGGAGCCTTGTGTTTGCAAGGCTCTGCGCAAATCGCCGTCGGTAAAGATGCCGAGCAGCTCTTTCTGAGAGTTGGAGACAAGAAGGGCCCCGCATTTTTTGTTGGAGAGCTCCACAAGGACGTCGATCAGCTTGTCGTCTGGACTGCACAAAGGGATTTGGGACTCTTTGAACATGACGTCCTCGACTTTGA
>JAFEGV010000169.1 GCA_018239665.1 Verrucomicrobiota bacterium
AAAAAAGCAGCCCGCACCCATTTTCAACGGGCCAAATCGCTCGTTGCCGACAGCGTGCTCAAGCTTGCGGCGCAAGTTGAACAGACGTTTTATTCCTACCAAGCGCAATTGGCCCAGCTTGATCTGCAACGATTGATCGTCGATGCCCTAGAGGTGAGCTTCGAGGTGGCCGAGCGGCAATTTCAAGCGGGAAACGTGAACGCCTTATTTGCGGAACAGAAAAAGATCGAATGGGACCAAGAGATCGCCACGCTGGAAGAGATGATCTTAGAGAGCGAGATCAAGTATGAAGAGCTAAGCTGCTTGCTCGGATTGGAAAGCAACAATTCCCACTGGACCCTATCTTCTGCCTTAGCGGATATTCCACCTCATGACCCATCGGTCGAAGAATTGGAAGACCTAGCATTGGACCAGCGCTTCGATGTGATCGCAGCGCGCCAAGAAGTTTTGATGATCGCGCAAGTTGGCGCGCAGAAAAAATGGTGGGCCTACACCGATGCCCTTGTCGGAGTCTCTTACGAAAGGGAGGCCGACGGAACGCGCGAGCTGGGGCCCTCTTGGGAACTTGCGATCCCTTTGTTTAATTATGGCCAAGCAGACCGGCACCGTTTGAGAGCGCAGCTCAACCAGAGCAAGCAAAACCTTAAAGCCCTCGAGCTCGAAGTGCGCTGCGCCGTGAACATCGCCGAGCAAAAAATGGCGACAGCGCGGGCGATCGCCGAATCGTACGCTTCCCAGATCCTTCCCGAATCAAGAGAGGTCCTTGAAAATGGCCAGAGGATGTACAACGTGATGACCTATGGGGTCTACGATCTGTTGGACAACAAGATGCAAGAGATCGAAGCGCTCATGAACTACGAGATGGCCTTGCGCGACTATTGGATTGCGCGAGCGGAAATGGAAAGGGCGATCGGCGGAAAAGTGCCCATTTATCAAATGGTATCTGAATGAAAAAATGGCTCGTCCCATTTATTCTCCTTCTGTCTACACATGCATGGAGCTACACGCCCGTTGAAACGCCCAATGTCCCAACACTTCCTTTTACCATGGACAATGGCGTCAAAGTGTTCCATCTCATCGCAGAACCGGTGAAGCAGGAATTTGTGAAGGGCGTCGTCTTCAACTGTTGGGGATACAACGGGAGCACACCCGGCCCTACCATTGAAGCCGTCGAAGGGGACAGGGTCCGCATCTTGGTCACCAACAACCTCCCGGAGCCAACCACCGTCCACTGGCATGGGATCCTCCTTCCCAACGGAATGGACGGTGTCTCAGGGCTGAACCAGCCTCCGATCCCTTGCGGCGAGACCTTCGCTTATGAGTTCACGCTACGCCAGCATGGGACCTACATGTACCATCCCCACTATGACGAGATGATGCAAATGGGCCTGGGTCTAATGGGATTTTTTATTATCCATCCGAAAGAGAAGGAAGACCCTCCAATCGATCGGGACTTTGCGATCTTTTTGCAGGAGTGGAGCGTGCCATCAGGGGCCGCAACGCCAAACCCCATCACCCTTGATTTCAATTACTTCACCTTTAACGGAAAGGTCTATCCAGGATCCGATCCGCTCGTTGTCCGCACCGGCCAAAGGGTCCGGATCCGCTATGGCAACTTGAGCATGGACAGCCATCCCATCCATCTCCACGGCTATGCTTTCGCCGTTACCGCCGATGGGGGATGGAGGCGGCCTAAGTCTGCCCAATACCTCACATCCACGATCAACGTTCCCGTTGGCGCCACTGCTGACATCGAGTTCGTCGCTGATGCGCCGGGCGACTGGGCCCTGCACTGCCATAAGACCCACCACACCATGAACGGAATGGACCACAGCATTCCCAATATGATCGGCGTCGATTTCAAGGGGCTTGAGCCAAAGCTGAAAAAAATCCTTCCCGCCTTCATGCCGATGGGGAACACTGGAATGGGCGGCATGAGAAAAATGTACACCCAGCGCCATATGCCAACTCCTCCCAATTTTTATCCTCCAGAAGGAGCGCCGGGACAGTTTGGCACGATCGATATGTCCGG